>JAYTIP010000067.1:0-7327 GCA_043731745.1 Elusimicrobiota bacterium
CCTCGATGTGGATCGACGACCTGCGCAAGCACGGGGACCTGAAGGTCGACGAGTCCGACGTGCGCGACTACCTGACCAAGCACCCGGTCGAAGTCGAGATGCGCCATGTGCTCCTGGGCTCACCCGAGGCGGCGGCCGCGGTGGCCAAGCGCCTGCGCGGCGGCGCCAATTTCGCCAAGGTGGCCAAGGAAGAGTCGCTCGACGCCGCGACGGCCGCCGACGGGGGCAAGCTACCGACCTCGCTCTACGGCGAGGTCATTCCAGAATTGGAAGAAGTCGTCTTCCGCATGCGCAACGGCGAGATCGGCGGGCCGCTCAAGAGCAAGTTCGGCTATCACGTTTTGCGTAAGGACGGCGAGAAGAAGGTTTCCCTCGAAGAGGGCCGAGCGCGCGTGGCGCGCCTTTTAGAAAAGCAGAAGCTCGACGCGTACCTGCAGTCCATCCAGAGCCAGTTCCCCGTGGAGGTCGTCGATGAACAGTTTCGTTAAGGCGTTCGCCGCTCTCATCCTGCTCGCCGCGATTCCCGCCGGCGCCAAGTTGCTCGAGGACACCGTCGCCGTCGTCAACGGCACCCCCATCCTGCTCTCCGAGTATCAAAAGGAAGCCGCCACGGCCATGGACTACTGGGCCAAGACCAATCCCTCCGCGATGGCCGACCCGGCCAATGTGCGCAAGCTGCGCGAGAGCACGCTCGAACAGCTCATCGACCGCGAGCTGCTGATTCAGGAAGGAACGCGCCTGAAGATCAAGGTTCGCGAGCGCGAGATCGACAACGCGGTCGACGAGATCAAGGCGCGCTTCAAGAAGGACGACCACGGCAACGCGCTCAGCGAGGCCGAAGCCGAGGCGGCGTTCCAGCAGCAGCTCAAGGGCGAGGGCATCGACTGGCCCAAGTTCCGCGACCGCCTGTCCCACCAGATCCTCGCGCGCAAGGTCATCGACGAGGGCGTGAAGGCGAAGATGGTCCCGCCGACCGAAGACGAGGCCAAGGCCTACTTCGCCAAGATCGAGAAGTACATCGCGAGCAAGAGCACCGGCATGCCGCAGGGCATGGACGAGGACGAGGGCCTGGCGCTGCGCGAAGTCGCCGGCCAGATCAAGGCGCTGAGCTCCGAGCGCGTGCGCGTGCAGCGCGTGCTCATCCGACTTTCTCCTAACGCGACGGAGAATGAGAAAAAGCGCGCCTTTAAAACCGCCGAGGCCGTGAAGAAGCGCCTCGACGCGGGCGAGGATTTCGCGAAGGTGGCCAAGGAGGATTCCGAGGACCCCGAGAGCGCGGCCCGCGGCGGAGACCTGGGCTACGTCCTGCGCGGCGTGGCGCCTCCCGAGCTCGAGAAGGCGGCGTTCGCGCTCGGCGTGGGCGACACCAGCGCACCGATCTTCACCGAGTCGGGCTACAACGTCATCCGCGTGACCGAAAAGCGCGCGGCCGAGAAGCCCGAGTTCGACAAGTTCAAGGACGAGCTCGCCAACTTCCTCGGCGGCTCCACCTTCCAGCGCAAGATCGAGGGTTTCGTCAAAGGCCTGCGCGACAAGGCGACGATTGAGCGCAATCTTCCCCCGGCCGCGACCCTCTAAAGTCCTCGCCTTCACCTGCGGCGACCCCGCGGGCGTGGGCCCGCGCGCCGCCCTGGCCTCCGTGCGCGCCGGCGCGCTCGGCCGCGGCGTGTCGCCGCTGTTCGTGGGCGAGCGTTCCGTCTGGATCAAGGCGGGCTGGCGTGCGGCTGACGGACCCATTCGCGATACCGCGCTCGGACTCGCCGCTCCGCGCCCCGGCCGTCCGACCGCGGACTGCGGGCGCTTGTCCGCGGCGTCCTTTGAGGAGTCGCTGAACTTGATCGCACGCGGCCAGGCCGGAGGCGTCGTGACGGCTCCGATCTCGAAGTCCGGCTGGTCGAAGGCGGGCTATCCGTGGCGCGATCACACCGAGCGCCTGGCGGCCTTCGCCGGACGCCCCGACGCGCAGATGGTGCTCGGCGTTCCCTCCAAGAACCTCTGGTGCGCGACGGCCACGCGCCACCTTCCCTTAAGAGAGGTCGCGCGCCGGCTGAAGGCGGCGGACATCGCGGCCTGCGCGCGCGACCTGGACGCGGCCCTGCGCCTTCTCGGTCGCCGCGCCCCGCGTCTGGCGCTGTGCGCGTTGAACCCCCACGCAGGGGAGGACGGCCTCATCGGGACGGAGGAGCGGGACTTCCTTGCGCCGCTCGCGAAGAAGCTGGGAATCGCAGGACCCCTGCCCGCCGATTCGGCTTGGAGGCTGCACGCCGAAGGGGAGTACGATGGCTTGATCTGTCTCTACCACGACCAGGCCCTGATTCCGCTCAAGGCGTTGGGCGGCCTAGCGGGCGTCAACTGGACCGTCGGCTTGCCGTTCGTGCGCACCTCGCCCGCTCACGGCACCGCTTATGACGCGGCGGCCGCGGGTCGCTTGGACCCCGCGGCCGCCATTGAGTCGGCGCGCCTGGCGGCGCGTCTGCTGTCCTAGATCAGGCGACTGCCGATTCGGCCAGCGCGTCGAGTCCGATGTCGATCGCGGCGTTAATTTTATCCACGTCTCCGGCCAGCAGGTATTTCACGTCGAAGTTCTTGGGCTTCTTTAAGTCCATAGCCGCCTGTTTGTTCGCGGGGTTCGCGACGATGTCGGCGGCTTTATGGACGTAGTCCCTGGTCGCAAGGAACGCCGCGGCCGCCGCCGGATTTGATTTGACCAATTGGTACTTGGCCTGTTCGGCGGGAGTCAATTCTGCGGGGGTGATCGCCGCCGCGCGCCCGGACAGGGCTACGAGGAAGGCTAAGGCAAGGAAGGGTTTCAACATAGGTCCTCCTGACCTCCGGAGTGTAACAGGCCTTCCTTGACAAATCAAGGGGTCGGGTATACACTCCCAAAGACTCCGATGAAACGCGCACTCCTCGCCGCTTCGATTCTCGTCTTGGTCCAGGGCCGCGCGTTCGCCACCGATCCAAAGCCCGCCGTCAAACCCGACGACGGCCTCATCGAGGCCGTGCAGACCAATCCTGACGGCACCCCGGAAAAGACCACCGGCGAGAATGTGCCGGAGATCAACGCTCCCGCCGATGCCGGCAAGATGAAGGACCCGGAGCGCGGCGCGCTTCTCATCAACGCGTTCAAGTACCTGAAGTCGAACGTCCCGCCCGGCAAGGACGGCAGCTACGTCCGCCAAACCTTGCGCGAGAAATACAATCTGACACCCGCGGAAAGCGACGATTTGTTCATCCGCCTGACCAAGGCGCGCGACGCCCTTGGTAACCGGCAGAATAAGGGAGAAACGCCCACGAATGGTACGGGCGAGACGCCAAATCCTCTCGTCCCGACCAAGCTCAAGCCCTGGGTGGGGACGGAACCTCTGCTCGACCTGGCGCAGGACGGCGCCAATCGCAATCCGCACGATCCGAAGATCCTGGCGCCCGCCGCCAACGCGAATTTCATCAGCGGCCGGTACAACCAGGCTTTCGACTACTACGGCAAAGCGCTCGACTCCGGCGCGAAGGATCCGGAGACCTATCTCGGGTACGGTGCCTCGGCCTACGAGCTGAAGGATTACGCCCTCGCCGAGCGCGTCGCGAAGATCATTCTCGCGTCCGATCCCACGAATCAGAATGCTTTGTTCCTTTATCATGCCTCCAAGGGCCGCGCGCCCGCCGTCACCTTGCCGTCGGTGCTCGGCTGGGAGAGCCGTGCCGCCCAGACGAACGGCGCTCCCGGCGGCGCTCCGGGAGCGGCGAACGGCGGGCTTTCCGTTACGCCCGCGGGATTCGCGACGGGCGGCTACGGATCTCCGAGCCGTTCACCGGAAGAAGTCGCGGCGGCCGCGCGCGCTCAAGCGGCGGCGGCCGGTCCCGGCGCCGCGCAACGCTCGGCGGCGATCACCAAGGACGCCGCGATGGCCCTGCGCGTGAAGGATTATCCGACCGCCCACCAGCTCGCGAGCCAGGCCATCGAGCTCAACAACTCCAACGCCCAGGCGCTCAATTTTCGCGCGATCGCGTCCACTCGCATGCGCCGCTACACCGACGCGGTCACCGACGCCAGCGCCGCCCTGGCTCTGGCGCCCGGCAACGGCGCCGCCCTGCAGACCCGCTCGTGGGCCTTCGCCAAGCAAGGGCTCTTTCAGGAAGCGCTCAAAGACGCCGAGGACACCTTGTCTCGCGACCCCGCCAACCCTTACGCCTACCAGAACAAGGCGATGGCCTTGGCGGGCATGAAGGATCGCTCCGGCGCGCTCGACGCCCTGCGCCGCTCGGCGGCGATCGATCCTCGCTTTCAGAACCGCCTGGAGCGCGCGCTGCAACTGCCCCAGGACCAGGACATGACCTTGCTCTTCGACGACGAGTCGACCGGTAACGCCGCCGCGGCGGCCATGCCCCCGCCCCCGAACACGGGCAAGCGCTTCGCGCGCATGGCCCTCTTGTCCGCGATGGGCGGCATCCTCATCGCGCTCGCGGTCCTGCATGTGGTGTCGGCGAGCTGGCGCGAGAAGGTGAACATGACGATTCGCCGCGTTCTGGCGCCCTCCGACGCGGTCGGCAGCGAGGAAGTCGCCGGCGCGACGCCGCTGCCCTCGTCACCGGGTGCCGCCTTCTGGCTGCAATACGAGCTCGTCAAAGAAATCGGCCTCGGCGGCATGGGCGTGGTCTACGAGGCCATCGACCGCTCGCTCGAGCGCCGCGTCGCCGTCAAGAAGATGCGCGACGAGATCCGCGCCGACCCGCACGAGCGCCGCCGCTTCGTCAACGAGGCCAAGCTCGTCGCCCAGTTGCGTCACGCGAACATCGTCGACATCTACGGGATCGTCGAGGAAGGCCAGGAAGTCTATCTCGTGTTCGAGTTCGTCACGGGGCGCACGCTCAACGACCTCATTAAGGGCGACGGCCCTATGTCGCTCGAGGCCGCGCGCGGCGTGCTCACCGCCGTCAGCGACGCCGTCGAGCACGCGCATGCGGCGCAGATCGTTCACCGCGACCTTAAGCCCTCGAACATCATGATCACCGAGGACGGCCGCGTGAAGGTCATGGATTTCGGCGTCGCGCGCCAGGCCAAGGACGCGATCACGAAGATGTCGATGACGAACACCGTCGTGGGCACGCCGCCCTACATGGCGCCCGAGCAGGAGCAGGGCACCGTGCGCCGCGAGTCCGATGTGTTCGCGCTCGGCGTCTGCCTCTACGAGATGATCACCGGCCAGCTGCCCTTCTCGGGCGGGGGGGCCGCGATGCTCCTCAATAAGCTCAACGGCAAGCACATCCCGCCGAGCCAGCGAAATCCCGCTCTTCCGGCCGCGCTCGACGCGGTCATCGCGAAGGCGCTCGTGCCCGACCCCGACAAGCGTTACTCCACGCCCTCCCAGCTGATCGAGGCGTTGGACGCCGTCATCGCCGGCAACGCTTAATTCGCGCGATTACGAGGGCATTTCCGGGGGATAAAAGCTCGGTAAAACGAGCGTAGTTGCCTTGACAGGCGCCGAGACCCCACCTACACTGACGTCATGACGAAAACCGTCCTCCTTGCTTTATTCGTCGGTATCGTGCCCGCCATTGCTGACGCCTGCGAAGCGGAAAACGGGAAGTGGGTCAACTGCACCGCCGATGAGTTGGCCCGCAAAAACTACGCTGGAGACGGCATCCTCGGTGGTGGGGAAACCTCGAAAGATGAGCCGAGCATGGGGACAAATCAGGCAAACGGTAAACCGCCCGTCAAAAACGGGGATCCGGCTCCCATGGACATGTCGACGGGACAGGGTATGACCGGCATGCAGAAAGGTATGGCGTTGGGCGGCATGCACGCCAACCCGAACAACCCGCCGGCTCAGAAATCGGCAGGCCAGTCGATCGACGCCGTCGTCTCAGATGCCGGCAAGGGCATCGTCGGGGGCGTCGCCGGGGGGATCGGCAGGGACGGCGAAATTTCCGACGACGAATTGATCGGGAAGGTGATGGAGGAGGCGAAAACGAAGGCGGCGCAGTCGGAATACGCACCGTACAGAGGCGTGATCATGGCCACCGCGGACAGCGTCGCCAAGGCCATCCGCAATGAGCCGGGTAAGAAGCCCAAGAACCAGGCGGAGGTCTTCGGACGAATGCTCGATGTGGAGATGCAGGAGGAAACGGCGAAGACCAAGCTCAACGAGCGCCAGCGCCTGGGTCAACTGAAGCCCGGCGAGTTCGAGAAAGAGACGAAGGCGATCGATGATCAGATGATGAAGAATATGGACGGCATTCCTAGCGGCGTTGTGATGACCACCTTTCATCCCGAGTTCGACAAGCAATGGAAACTGGATCTAGAGAAGCACCCCAATCCGGACGCTCCGCCCAGCGCCTTGCCCGTCAGCGGTCACATCGGCGGAATGATCAAGGCTCAGCCCGACAGCGCCAGCAACTGGGCTCTCGACGGGATGGATAAGCTCGCTCACGGCGACAAGACGGGCGGCCTGAATTCGCTCAATCGTTCCATCTCGCTCGGGGGCACCGCGGACGCGTTCGGCCTGCGCGGCGGCCTGCGCGCCGACGCCAACGATTTCGCGGGCGCCTATCGCGACGCCTCCGATGGGCTCAAGCTGGCGCCCGGGGACAAGGCGCTCATGGGCTTGCTCAAGACGGTGGAGGGACGCGTCTCCCCTGAGCTGCGGGCGCAGTTGAGCGCCGGCGGATCGGGCGGCGCGGGCTCCGCCGGAGGTTCCCCCATGCGAGGCGCGTCCGCGGGCGGCTCTCCGGGATTCGGCGGCTACGGCGGTTTCGCGATGGGCGGCTTCGGCGCGGCTCCGGCCCGGAACATCGACGGCATGACGAGCGCCTCCGCGCGGGCTTCGAACCAAAAACTCGAGGAGGCGCGCCACGCGTGGTCTTTGGGCGACTTCCAGGCGGCGGTCGCGGCGGCGCAGCGCGCGCTCGAGCTCAATGCGTCCAACGCCGCGGCGCACGCCTTCCTGTCGGGACTGTACGCGAGCCGCAACGATTACCGCAAGTCGCTCGCCTCGGCGAGCGCGGGCTTGGCGCTCGCCCCCCGCGACGGCGAGTTGCTCAACAGAAAAGCCTTCGCGCAGAACCGCCTGAAGCAGTACAACGACGCGCTCGCGAGCTCCAACGGCGCCATCGAGGCGGATTCCCGCAACCCTTACTCTTACGCGAATCGCGCTCACGCTTACGGCGGACTCGGTGATCGCGACGCGATGCTCTCCGATCTTAAACGCGCCGCGTCGCTCGACGAGCGCTTCAAAAAGACCGAAGCGCAGATGGCGAGCCAGCTGCAGCTTCCGTCGAACGCCGACGTCCTGTTCCTGTTCCCCGGCGAAGATCCCGCCGAAAACGCCGC
>JAYTIP010000068.1:0-9198 GCA_043731745.1 Elusimicrobiota bacterium
GCCGCCTTCGCCTCCGCGTCCGTCATGCCGACCCAGGAGATCTCCGGGTCGGTGAACACGGCCCAGGGCACCTGGCCCCGGGGCTCGAGGGGTTCGCCCGCGATCGACTGCGCGGCCAAGATGCCCTCACGGCTCGCTTTGTGCGCAAGGTAGGGCTGCCCCACCACATCGCCGATCGCGTAGATATTGTCGACGGAGGAGAGGTTCTCAGTGTCGACGACGATGTGCCCGCGATTGTCGAGCTCGACGCCGATCTTCTCGAGGCCCAGGCCCGCGGAGCGCGGCTTGCGCCCGACGGCCATCAAAATCTTGTCGCAGTGAACCTTCTTATCGCCTTCGGCGGTCTCGACGACGACTTCGAGGCGCTTGCCCTTCTTCGACCAGGACTTCGCCTTGGATTGGAGCATGACATCGACGCCGAGCTTGGCGAGATTGCGCGAGACGGGCGAGACCATGTCGCGCTCGATGACGGGCAGGAGCGCGTCGGTGAATTCGACGACCGTCACCTTGGTGCCGAGCTTGGCGAAGAAGGTGCCGATCTCGAGGCCGATCACGCCGCCGCCGACGACCACGAGGCCTTCCGGCGGGGTTTTCAGGTCGAGCGCTTCTTTCGAGCCGAGAATGTCCTTGCCGTCGATCGCGAAGCCGGGCAGTGAAACGATTTCGGAGCCGGTCGCGATGATGGCGTGGCGGAATTCCACGGTCTCGGCCGACCCGTCGGCCTTCGTGACGACCGCGGAATTGCGGGACGTGAATACCGCCGAACCTTGAATATGCTCTCCCTTGTTGCCTTTGACGAGCGTGCCGATGTTCCTCACGAAGCCGCCGATCATCTGGTCCTTCCACGCGACGACCTTGGTCCAGTCGAGGTGGTGCTCGGGGTTGTCGAAGCCGGCCTCCTTGGCCTTCTTCGACTTGTACACCTGGCCCGCGGCGGCGATGAGCGCCTTCGAGGGGATGCAGCCGTAGTTGAGGCACTCGCCGCCGAGCTTGTCGCGGTCGACGACGACCGTCTTCTTGCCGAGTTGGCCGGCCTTGATCGCGGCCACATAGCCGCCGGGGCCGCCGCCGATGATGAGTACGTCGGTTTGGATCGACATGGTGGCCTCGTTAGAGAAGGGTTTGCGGATTTTCGAGATGCTTGATGATCGTGTTCATGAAGCTCGCCGCGTCCGCGCCGTCGACGATGCGGTGGTCGAAGGACAGCACAAGATTCATCATGTCGCGCACGACGACCTTGTCTTCGCGCACGACCGGTTTCTTGGCGAGCTTCATCAGGCCGAGAATCGCGACCTCGGGATGATTGACGATCGGAGTGGCGAACAGCCCGCCGATCGGGCCGATGTTGGTGATCGTGACGGTGCCGTCCTGAAGCGCCGACACCTCGATCGACTTCGCGCGCACCTTTTCGGCGAGCGTCGAGACCTCGGCGGCGAGCGCCCAGATGTCCTTGTCCTGGGCGTTCTTCACATTGGGAACGACAAGACCTTGGGGAGCGGCTACGGCGATACCGACATTGTGGCGGCGCTTGATGACGATCTCCCCCGCCACTTCATCGAGCGACGAGTTGAACGCAGGGAACTCGGCCAAGGCCTTCGACAAAGCGCGGATGATGAAGGGCAGGAAGGTGAGCTTGATCTTCTTCTTTTCAGCTTCTTTTTTGAGCGAAGCGCGAAGAGCGAGGACTGCGGTCATGTCGCATTCGTCCATGTGGGTGACGTGGGCGACGGTGCGGCGCGACTGCTGCATCTTCTCGGCGATCTTGCGGCGAATGCCGGTAAAGGGAACGGTCGTGTCCCCGTCCTGGCGCGCGATGGCGACGGGCGGGTAGCCGGAGGCATAGGAAGGAGCGGATGCCGCCGCGGGTGCGGGTGCGGTGGCGGCCGCCTGCTTGGGAGCGACGGCGCGCACGTCGGTTTCGGAGAT
Source organism: Elusimicrobiota bacterium (assembly GCA_043731745.1). Classification (GTDB taxonomy): domain Bacteria; phylum Elusimicrobiota; class Elusimicrobia; order UBA1565; family UBA9628; genus GWA2-66-18. The sequence goes on from JAYTIP010000068.1 coordinate 1,927, forward strand.
GCGTCCGCCGGGGCCGGTCCCGGTGATGGTCGCCAGGTTGACGCCGAGCTGATCGGCGAGCTGCTTAACGGCCGGCGTCGCGTTCGCGCCGGAGTTGTTGAAGGATCCACGCGCGGCGGGCGCGGTGACGGCGCCGGAGCGATGAGACTTGAGGTCGGCTTCGAGAACGCGGCCCTGCGGGCCGGTTCCGGTGACCTCGCCGATGTCGATGCCCATGTCTTTCGCCATTTTGCGGATCATGGGCATGGCGAGAACTTCGTTGGCGTTGCGAGACGGCCGTCCGGCGGCTTGCGCCGCCGCGGCCTTCGGGCCATCGTTATGAACGGCAACGGATTGGGAAACCGATGAAGAAGCTCCGCTCACCCCGGAGAATGTCACGAGAGGACCATGAACGGCCACTTTTTGACCGGGCTTCGCGTGGAGTTTCGCGATCGTGCCGTTCTTCGGAGACGGAACCTCGACTTCCGCTTTGTCGGTGAGGACCGCGGCCAACGGCTGATGCTCGGTGACTTTCTCGCCTTCCTTCACAAACCACTTAACGAGTTCGCCCTCGACGAGCCCTTCGCCGATATCGGGGAGCTTGAAGACATAAGTTCCCTCGCCTGAGGGCGCGGGGCGCTCCGCGACGGCAACGGCGGATTTCGCCGGCGCCTTCGGCGCCGCGGCTTCGGCCTTTGCCGCTTTCGCGGGCGCCGGGGCGGCAGAGCCGCCCGCGACTTCGATCGTTGCCAAGGGCGAGTGAACCTTGATCTTCTCGCCGGGCTTGCCGTGCAGCTGCACGATCTTGCCTGCCTTCGGGCTCGGCACTTCCACCTCGGCCTTGTCGGTCAGGACGGCCGCGAGAGGCTGGTGTTCGGCGACGGTGTCGCCCACTTTCACGAACCACTTCACGATCTCGCCTTCAACGAGACCCTCACCGATGTCCGGCAGATTGAATTCGAAGTTCATGTGATGTCCTTGTTGGTGTCAGGCCTCCCACTTTCCCACTTTTACGCTGCCGACCAAACGTGGGAAAGTGGGAGGCCTGACACCATTTAGAAGTTTAGAGTTTTACGGGCGGCCATGACGACGCGGTCGGCGTCGGGGATGTAGTACTGCTCGAGGCGGAAAAGAGGCATGCGGATGTCCCAGCCGCCGACTCGGGCGACGGGGGCGAGGAGACGCAACAGGCCGCGCTCGGCGATGAGGGCGGAGAGCTCGGCGGCCCAGGAACCGGTGTTGGGGGCCTCGTGGGCGATGACGCAGCGGCCGGTCTTGCCGACCGAGGCAAGGATCGAGTCCAGGTCGAGCGGCGACAAAGTCCTGAGATCGATGATTTCAACCGACGCGCCGTCTTCCTTCTCAAGGCGCTCGGCGGCCTTCTCGCAGGTGACGGTCATGGCACCCCAGGTCAGCAAGGTGATGTCCTTGCCCTCTTTGACGACGCGCGCCTTGCCGATCTCGACGGTGTAGTGGCCGGCCGGTACTTCCCCCTTGGCCGCACGGTACAGGAGCTTGGGCTCGAAGAAGACCACGGGATCAGGAGACTCGATGGCCGCGAGCAGGAGGCCCTTCGCGTCGTAAGGCGTCGAAGGGATGACGACGGTGATCCCGGGGGTGTGGCAGAAGTAAGCCTCGGGGCTCTCGCTGTGATGCTCGGGCGCGTGGATGAGGCCGCCGTGAGGCGCGCGCAGAACGAGCGGCACCGACATCTTGCCGCGCGAGCGTGAGCGGATGCGTCCCAGGTGGCAGACGACCTGATCGAACACGGAGGGCATGAAGCCGTCGAACTGGATTTCGGCGACGGGTCGCTGGCCCGTGATGGCGAGGCCGATGGCCGAGCCCATGATGCCGATCTCGGCCAAGGGGGTGTCGACGACGCGGTCGTCGCCGTACTTCTTCCACAGGCCGTCGGTGGCGCGGAACACGCCGCCGTTGCGACCGACGTCCTCGCCCAGGATCATGACGCGCTTGTCCTTGGCCATGGCCACGTCGAGGGCCTCGTTGACGGCCTGGACGAGGTTGAGGGTTCGCACAGCTTGCTTCGTCGCGGTCTTCACGGAAACCTCCCTTCCGACGGAGGCAATTCCATGAGGACCTTGGCGCCGCCCTTGAACTTGAGCAGCTCCTCAAGCTCGGCGCGTTGCTCGACGAGGGCGCGAGGCGCCTTATCGTAGTTGTCGGCGAACATGTTCAGCGGATTGGGCGCGGGATATTCTTCATACGCCTTCACTTCGCCGTCGATCCAGGCCTTCGTCTTCACGGCCAAATCTTTTTCCTTCTTGTCGTCCCACAGCTTCTTCGCCGTCAGGAACTTCTTGAACCGCGAGATCGGATCGCGCTTCTTCCAGGTCTCGACTTCTTTGTCGTCGCGGTAGCGCGTCGCGTCGTCGGCCGTCGTGTGGTGCGACATACGATAAGTTTCGCACTCGATCAGCGTGGGACCTTCGCCCTTACGAGCGCGAGCCACCGCCTCGGCGGTCGCCGCGTACACCGCGAGTGCGTCGTTGCCGTCCACCTGAATGCCGTGCACCCCGTAGCCCCAGGCCTTCTGCGCGAGCGTCTGCGACGCCGCCTGCCGCTTGCGCGGCACCGAGATCGCCCAGCCATTGTTCTCGATGATGTAAATCGCGGGCAGCTTGAACTGGCCGGCGAAAGTCAGCGCCTCGTGGAGATCGCCCTTCGACGAGGTGCCGTCGCCGCAGTAGGTCACGGCCACGCCGCCCTTGCCCTGGATCTTCTGCCCCCACGCGAGGCCCGCGACCTGGGTCAGGTGCGTGCCGACGGGAATCGAGAATATCATGTCACAATTACCGTCAGGGAAATGTGTGCCGCGGTCGTCGCCGGCCCAGTACAGCAGGCCGTAGCGCATCTGCATGCCGCGCGCGAAGTACACGCCGCCGCCTCGATAGGTCGGCACGACCCAATCGGACGGCTTGAGCGCCAAAGGCGGCACGCACTGAGTGGCCTCCTGACCGGTGATCATCGGGTAGGTGCCGAGCCGGCCGGAACGCTGGAGGAGTATGGCGCGTTCGTCGAACTGGCGAATCTGATACATGAGACGATACATCTCGAGAAGAACTTTATCGGAGACTTTGGGCATCAAGGCTTTGTCGACATTGCCGTTGACATCTAGAATCTCGAGGCGCTTAACGTCTAAAGTGGCGATCGTTTTAAGGGGCATTACGAGTCTCCAAGTGCCCTTTCATGAACAGCTCGGCCGCGCGGTACGAGGACCGAACGAAAGGCCCCGACGCGACATAGAGAAAGCCGTGCTCCTTTGCTATCTCGCCGTATCGTTTAAATTCGTCCGGATGAATGAACTCTTCCACCATGAGATGATGACGCGATCCCGAGGGCCGTAGATATTGGCCGAGCGTCAATATGTCGACCCCGACCGCGCGGATGTCCTTAAAGCTTCGAATGAGTTCCCCTTCCGTTTCTCCCAATCCGAGCATGAGAGAGGTCTTCGTCGGAGTCTTGGGCTGATACTTCTTCACGTGGGCCAGCACGTCGAGCGACTGCCGGTAGCCCGCCTTCGCGTCGCGAACGGAAGAGGTTAATCGTTCCACGCACTCGACGTTGTGGGCGATCACGTCCGCCCCCGCGTCGAGCACGATTTCCAGCAGCTTCTTGTCACCCCGGAAATCTTGGAGGAGCATCTCAAGCTTCATGTCGGGACAAACCCTTTTGACCTCGCGGATGCACGAAGCGAGGTGGGCGGCACCCTGGTCGGGGAGGTCGTCCCGGCAAACCGTGGTCAGGACCGCGTACTCGACGGCCATTTCTTTCAACGTCAACGATAACTTTTGGGGTTCCTCGGCGTCAGGAACGGCGGGGCGCAGAGCCGTGGCCACTGAACAGAAACGGCATCCACGAGTACATGTGTCTCCCATGACCATAAAGGTGGCGGTTCCCCCGCCCCAACACTCCGCTAGATTCGGACAGCGAGCCTCCTCGCAGACGGTAGCCAGTCCCCGCGAGCGCGAGGCCTCTTTAAGCCGCGCGACGACCGGCCCGGTCGGAAGCTTGACCTTGAGCCAGGGCGGAAGCTTTTGGCGTTCCGCGACGGGGGCCATTTTTTAGTGAGTGCCCTTGTCGGCGAGCCAGCGCTCGGCCTCGAGCGCGGCCTTGCAGCCGTTGCCCGCGGCCGTGATGGCCTGGCGGTAGCGGTGGTCCATCACATCGCCCGCGGCGAACACGCCCTCGACGGAGGTGCGGGTCCGGTCGTCGGCGATCAGGTACCCGTTTTCGTCCATCTTGAGCTGGCCGCCGAGGAACGCGGTGGTGGGCTGGTGGCCGATGGCCATGAACACGCCCCCGGTCTTCACTTCGGTGACGACGCCCGTCTTCAAATTCTTGAGCTTCACTCCGTCGACATGGCCGTTGCCGGTGATCTCTTCGATCGCGGAGTCGAGCGCCCAGGCGATCTTGGGATTTTTCTTCGCGCGGTCGAGCATGATCTTGGACGCGCGGAAAGTGTCGCGCCGGTGGACGATCGTGACCTTGGTGGCGAACTTAGTGAGGAAGTTGGCTTCCTCCATGGCGGTGTCTCCGCCGCCGACGACCAGGACGTCCTTGCCCTTAAAGAAGAAGCCGTCGCAGGTGGCGCAGGCGGAAACGCCGTGGCCCATCAGGCGCTTCTCGCTCTCGATGCCGAGCCACTTGGCGTTGGCGCCGGTCGCGATAATCAGCGCGGCGGCGGAAGCCGCCGTGCCTTCGGAGGTCTCGACGAAGAAGGGGCTGCCGTTCTTGAGGTCCACCTTGGTCACGTACTCGTTGACGATCTTCACGCCCAGGCGACGGACCTGCTTCTCCATGCGCTCCATGAGCTCGGGGCCGGAAATGGGTTCGGCGAAGCCGGGGAAGTTCTCCACATCGGAGGTGATCATGAGCTGTCCGCCCATCGAAACGCCGCCGAAAACGAGGGGGTCCATGTTCGCGCGGGCGGCGTAAATGGCGGCCGTATAGGCCGCCGCGCCCGATCCGATGATGACGATTTTTCGTGATTCAGCCATGAACCGATTATAACATTTCACTCTCGCGTACACGGCGGGGTCTGACCCCTGCGTGTTGCTTTGCTAGACTCTACTCGTGGACATGATTTGGCTCAACGGAGTCGAGTGCCGCGTGAAGGTGGGCGTTCCCGCCGCGGAGCGCGCTCGCCGGCAGACGATCCTCGTCGACGTGGGGCTCGAGACGGACATCCGCCCCGCGGCAGCGCGCGACGATTTTCGCCTGGCGACCGACTATTGGGCGCTGGAGAAGTTAATACGCGCGGAGGCGGAAGCCGGAGCGCGGGCCTTGGTCGAAACCTTGGCCGAGAAGCTCGCGGCGTCCGTCCTGAGCAAGATGGCCGTCCCGGCCGTCACGATCCGCGTGCACAAGACGCCCGCAGTCATGCCCAAGACCCGCGAGGTCATCGTGGAGATCCGCCGGGCCCGGGGAGGACGCTGATGGCCCGCCACTGGGTACTGCTCGTCAGCGCCGATCCCGCCGTGCTCACCGCGCTCGAGGAGGCCATGCAGGACACCGGCCTTCACGTCACGACCTCCTCCGGTGTCGCGCACGCCGCCGCCCAGTCCAAGGATTTGCGGCCGGCGCTGATCATCTCTGACTCGGATTTCAAAACCGACGAGACCATTCCTTTTCTGCTGGTCGGCCGGCGCTTCGACGGCGCCCGGCTTCATGAGCAGGTCGTCGCTCTGACGCGTCCGCTGTTCCCAGTCGTCGCCGCCCCGATCGCCGAGGCCGCACCGGCACCCGCCCCGGCCGCGCCGTCGCGCCGCCGCTGGGTGCTGCTCGTCTCAGATGAGCCCGAGCTCGTCGCCGCCTTTGAGGAGGCGCTCTCCGATTCGGGCTTGCTCCTGACCACCGCGCGTGACGAAGCGCAGGCCGCCATCCAGGCGCGCGATCTGAATCTCGCGCTGACGGTCTCACGGGCGTCGATTCCGAACATTTTGAAGGAGCTCGGCGCCCACAAGCGTCCGTTCCAGCCGGACAGCATCAAATGGCTCGCGTCGCGGCTGGCCGCCGCCACCGGCCGGGGGTCCTTATGATCATTCGAAAGCTGTACAAGTTCGAGGCGTCCCACATCGTGCGCAATTGCTCTTCCGACCGGTGCAAGTACTCGATCCACGGCCACAGCTTCCGCGTCGAGCTCCAATTGGCCGCCGATAAGCTCGACGACGGTCAGATGGTCTACGACTTCGGCCTGCTCAAGGGCACGGTCAAGGACATGCTCGACGGCTTCGACCACTCATCGCTGTTCTGGGAGAAGGAAGCCGCCGAGTACCAGAAGGCAATCAAGTCCCAGTCCAAGCGGTGGGTCCAACTCCCTCTCTCGCCGACGGCCGAGCAGCTCACGCGCATCATCTTCGTCGCCGTGCAGACCTTGCTCGACCTGACGGACAAAACCAACGGCGACGAGGGCGCGCGCGTGCACTCCGTGATCTTGCATGAGACCGAGACAGGCTACGCGCAGTGCTTCCGCCAGGACGCTTACGACGCGGGCATGGGCGAGATCGACCTCAAGCGCGTGGTGTGGTCGCAGGCCGTCAAGGACGAGTGGCGCGACGCGAAGATGTGGGACAAGCTCGTCGCCGGGGCGCGTTTTAAGACCGCCAAGCCCGAAACCCAGATCGCCGACGATTACCGCGGCAAGAAAGCGAAGCGCTAAGCGATGAGCCGGCCGCCGTCGACGGTGAGCTCGGCGCCCGTCGAGTAGTCGGCGGACTCGGCGAGATACAGGCAGGCGCGCGCGACGGCCTCGGGTGTGCCCAGCCGTTTGAGCAAGGTCGCCTCGCTGATCTTTTTCTTCTCCGCCTCTCCCATGCCTTCCGGGGAAAGCACCGGGCCCGGCAGGACCGCGTTGACGCGGATCTCGGGAGCCATGGCTTTCGCGAGGATCTTATTGACCGCGAGCAGCGCCGCCTTCGAAGCGCAGTATGGTCCCCAGTCCGCGTAGGGACGGCGTCCCGACCAGTCGGCGATGTTGATGACACAGCCCTCGCCCGACTTTTTGAGCCACGGCGCGCAAGCCTGGGCGAGGTAGAAGGGCGCGCGCGCGTTGACCGCCATTTGACGGTCCCAGTCGTCGGGCCGGGCCGTATCAAAAGGAGTCCGCTCGTAGAGAGAGGCGGAGTTTATGAGGATGTCGATCGCGCCGAAGCGGCGCGCGACGGCGTCGGCGAGCTTCTTGGGCGCAGCCGGATCGATCAGGTTGGCGCGAAAAACATCGGCGTCGGCGCCGGAGAGAGTCTTGATGCCGGCGACGAGCTTGCGCGCGTCGGC
>JAYTIP010000069.1:0-12743 GCA_043731745.1 Elusimicrobiota bacterium
GGGGCCTTCCCGGCGGGCTTGCCGTCGGCGTCAACGCGGACTTCGATCATCTTGCCCGCGGGCGTCTTGATGTCGGCGTCGTACGCCACGACGCCGCCCTTGGTCGACGATTCCAAGCTCACGATCCGGCCTTCGCCGGCGGCCTTCCCGATCGCCGCCTTCGCCGCGGCGGGGATTGCGGCCATATCGACGGCTTCCTCGATCTCAAGAATCGCCCCGTTTGAATCGATGGAAATATCCTTGTTGCGCCCGTTCACCGACAACTCCGCCTCATAAACCGTGTTCCCGTTTACGGTTTCCTTTAGCAGGCCGCGGACGGCCGCGCCCTTCGCTTGTTCAGCGACGGTCTTACGGACCGCCGCAGGCAAGGCGCTTTGGTTGATCCGTTCTTCGGCCGCGTTGGCGGTAGCGGCGAGAAGAAGGACGACCGCGAGAAACGAGACTTTAGAGGGGTTCATGGCGCCAATGTAACACATTTTCCGCCTCGGGTCCCTCTCCGGGAATGAGATATAATCGGCGGACCGCACGCCATGAAAACCTTGACCGTCGTCGTGCTGCTGGCCCTCCCGTCCGTCGCGCGGGCGCAGACTTATTCGCTGGCCGATTGCGTGCGGATGTCGCGGACATCGTCCCTTGAGGCCGCGCGCGGCGGATTGGAGGAGAAGCGCGCGCTTGCCGCGCGGCACGAAGCCGTGCGCTCCCGCCTGCCCCAGCTGGTCGGAGCGGGAAAATTCACGCGTTCCGACGACGACACGACGAACCTGCCCGACGACAACGCCGCCGTGCTGCGGCTCGAGCAGAACCTGACGCCGTTCTCGCCGGATTGGGTGCGCGGCCAGCAACGCTCCGCCGAGGCGCGGGCCGCGGCGTTCGGCGCGGCGGCCTCCGCGCAAGACGCCGGTCTCGCCGTCAAACAACTCTACTTCTCGATCTTGCGCGAGGAGGACTCCGTGCGTAGTCTCGATCAGATCGAGACTCACCTGAAGTCCCTGCTCGACACCGTGCTTCCCAAGTTCACGATCGGCCGCGTCGCGGCGTTCGACCCGGTGAAGGTCCGCGTGGCGCTCTCCGACCTGGCTCGTCTGCGGGACCAAACGCGAGCGCAGTTGCGCGGCGACCGCTTCGCCTTGTCCCAAGCGCTAGGGCTTGAAGGCGACGCGTGGGTGTTGAAGCCGTTGTCGGCGGAGCCGAAATTGTTCGACGAGGCGCTGGCCCCGGGCAGCGCGATGAACAATCCGACCCTCGATCAGTTGACCGCGCAAATCGAGGCGGCGCGATTGGGTGTGAAAGCGGTCGAGCGCGCTCGCGCGCCGGACCTCACGGCCTACGCAGACTACGGCTACACGGGGCAGGCCGCGCGCGATACGAACAAGGGCTGGACGCTTTCCGCGGCGGTGCGCGTGCCCATCTTCAACTGGGGACGCATCACCGCCCAGGCCGCGCAGGAACGCGCGTCCGCGGACCTGGCGGGCAACGCGCTCGAAACGGAGCGCCGCAAGATCGCGTCGGACCTAGTGTCGACCATGGCCGGAGCCAAGGCGCACCTGGCCGACCGCGCGAGACTCAACGCGCTGCTGCCCGACGTGCGCGACGCCGCGCGCGCGAGCGTGGAACGCTACCGCCGCGGCGGAACCGGCATCCTCGAAGTCAGCGACGCCGTTAATCTTTGGCTGCAAACGATGGTCAACGAGCGCGCGGCCTACTACGGCTACTTGTCCGACCTTGCGCGCATGGAACGGCTCACGGGCGGAGCCGTGAAGATCGCTTATGAGGATTAAGGCTCTCTTTCTCGCCGCATTTTTGGCGGCCTGCTCCCGCCGAGGCGCCTATGAAGCGCCCCAGCTGGGCGACGAGCCTGCGCTGGCCTCAGCGGAACTCATGGAGCTGCCCGTGCGCGTGCCCGCCTACGGCGTCGTTCTCAAGAACGGCCAAGTCGAGGTCAACGTCGAGGCGGCCGACGCCAAGCTCGTGCGACCCGGCCAGTACGCCGCGGTCTTCCCCGCTCCGGGCCGTCCCCCGGTGACGAGCGCCGTGGTCCGCGTCCTGGCGGGCGCCAGCGCCGAGACGGGCCAAGCGATCGCCTGGCTTGCGCCCGGGACGCCGGGGGCGCTGACGCCCAACGACTTCGTGTCGGCGAGCGTCACGGTCGCGGTCAAGCGCCGCGCCCTCGCGGTTCCCAAGAGCGCGATCCTCGTGCGCGACGGGAAGACTTTGGTCGTGGCCGCGGCCCCGGGCGACAAGGGCAAGACGAGCTATTCCGCGGTCGAGGTGAAGACGGGCGACGAGTCCGACGCCGCCGTCGAGATACGCTCCGGCTTGAAGGCCGGGGACCGCGTGGTCGTGCAAGGCGCCATCGGCCTGCTGTACCCGGAGTTCAAGGCGGCGGCCGACTGATGAACGGCTTTCAAAGACGATTGACCGCAGTCCTGGGCTCTCGGGCTTTGCTCGCCTGGGCCGCGGGCTTCGTGGTCGCGGGCGGCTTCGTCGCCTACCGCTCGCTCAAGGTCGATCTGTTCCCCCCTTTGAATTTTCCGATCCTGAACGTGATCACCGAACTGCCCAGCTACTCCTCGCTCGAAATGGAACGGCAGGTGACCTTGCCCCTTGAAAGTGCGTCCTCGGGCGTGGTCGGCGTGCGTAAAGTGCGCTCCGCGTCGGCGACGGGCATCTCGATGGTCTCCGTCGAGTTCGCGTGGGGCACCGATATGATCCTGGCGCGCCAGCTCCTCAACGAGGCGCTTTCCGCCGCCCGCGGACAGATTCCCCCCGGCGCGGGCTTCACGGTCGAGAACCTGAGCGCGGCGCTCTCGATGATCGAGGGCTACAGCCTGCGCGGCCCCGGTGATCCGGTGGCGCTGAGAGACCTCGCGCTGTACGACTTGAAGCCGCGTCTACAGCGCCTGCCCGGCGTCTACAAGGTCCTGGTGATGGGCGGGAAGGTCATGGAGTACGCGGTCCGGCCCAACTCAGTCCTCCTGATCAAGTACGACCTGACTTTGGATGATTTGCGTACGGCGCTCGCGGACAACAACATCCTCGTCTCGCCCGGAGTCGTCAACGCGCGCGCTCAGGAGCTCGTGATCCACACCAACGGCCAATTCCGCGACGAGGTCGAGATCGGCGACGTGGTGATCGCGGTCAAGAACGGCTACCCCGTGCGCGTCAAGGAGGTCGCCAAGGTCGAGCGCACGCTGCAGTACGAGCGCGGCGACACCTCCGACGGCGGCCGGCCCGCGGTGCTGATCAATATCCTGAAGCAGCCCAACTTCGACACCGGGGCCGTGGCGGACGCCGTCGCCTCCGAGATCGACCGCTTTCGCAAGACCCTCCCGGCCGGCCACGAGATCCGCAATTACTACGACCAGGCCCAGCTCGTGGGCGACTCGATCGCGAGCGTGAAGGAAAGCGTGTGGATCGGCGCGGTGTTCGTCGTGATCGTGCTGGCGTTGTTCTTGCGTCACGCGCGCACGACCGTGATCGCGACGTTGAGCATCCCCTTGTCGGTGCTGGCCGCCCTGATGCTGATGCGCCTATCCGGCATCGGAATCAACATCATGTCCCTCGGCGGTCTCGCGATCGGAACGGGCATCATCGTCGACGACGCGATCGTCGTCCTCGAAAACATCTTTCGCTGGTTGTCCTCCCCGGAACTCCACCAAGGACGCGGGCCGCGCGAGACGATCGTTCTGGCGACCTCCGAGGTCGCGGCACCCGTCGTCGTGTCGACTCTGACGAATATCGGGATATTCCTGCCGATGGTCCTCGTCGAGGGCTTCGCCGGGCGGCTTTTCGCGCCCGTCAGCGCGACCGTGACCTTCGCCCTGCTCGCCTCCCTGGTCGTGGCGCTGACGGTGATTCCGACCTTGGCCGACCGCTTCCTCGCGGGCGACACGCTCGCGGAGGAAGAAGGCGGCCTTCATCATGCCTACACCCGCGCCTTGGAGCGCACGCTGAAGCGCCCATGGGCGGTGTTGTTGGCCGCCTTGGCCGCGTTTGCGTTGGCGGCGTTCGCGTACGGGCGCCTGGAGGTCGAGTTCCTCCCGGCGCTCGACGAGAGCGCCGTGCTGCTGCAGACGATCATGCCCCCGGGCACCTCGCTGGCGGAAGCTCGCCGGGTCAACGTGATGGTGGAGAACTGGGTCAAGGATCTGCCCGGCGTCGCGGCGGCGGTACGCCGCACGGGCCACGCTCCAGGAGCGGAGGACACCGACAACGTCAACCACAGCGACATCACGGTGAAGCTCGTTGCGAAGAACAAGCGGCCGGTCTCGATGGAGGGCTTCATCGCGGCGCTCAAGGTCAGGACGGACGCGTTGCCGAGCCTGCAGGTCAACTATCTCATGCCGCTGGCCGACAAGATCAACGACGCGCTCGGCGGCGTGCCGGCGGACATCGGCATCGACCTCTTCGGTCCCGATTTGGCCCTACTCCATGAGCAGTCTGCCGCTCTGCTGGCGAAGATGGCTCAGATCAAGGGTCTGAGCGATGTCCGTCCGCCCGCCGACCTGCCGGTCCCTTCGCTTGAGGTCATCATCGACAAAAAAGAGGCCGGCCGACTCGGCATCACCGAGCGCGCCATTCACGACGCGCTGACCTCGTACTCGTTGGGTCTGCCCGCGACGAGCGTGCGTCAGGTTCAGAAGGAAGTCGGCGTCGTTCTACGCTTCACGGCCGCGGGCGAGGACCTGGATCTCGAGAGCCTGCGCAGCTTACCTCTGAAGACCGCGGGCGGCAGTTCCGTCCCGCTCGAGCAGGTCGCGAAGCTCGGCTACGGCGCGGTCCCGAGCCAAGTGCTGCACGAGAATTTGAGCCGCAAGCTGACCTTGACCGCCGGCGTTTCGGGACGCAACACCAAGGACGTCGCCGCCGATCTGGCCAAGGCCCTCGACGGACTGCGGCAGCCGCCGGGCTACTCGTGGGCCTTCTCCGGCAAGTACGCGACGGAACAGAACGCGCTCGGGAACATGGCGCAGGTGCTGGCGTTGGCCATCCTCGTCGTCGCCTTCATCCTCTGGGTCGAATTCCGCTCCATGAAGGAGGTCGCGCTCATCCTGCTGACGATTCCCTTGGCCGCGGTCGGCGCGGTGCTGAGCCTGTGGGCGTGCCGTGAGACGCTCAACGTCTCGTCGATGATCGGCGCGGTCATGCTCGTCGGTATCGTCGTGCGCAACGGCATCATGCTGGTCGACGCCGCCAACCGCACCCGCCGAGCCGGCGCTTCCAAAGAGGAGTCCGTCCGCACCGCGGCCGCGAAGCGCCTTCGCCCCATCCTAATGACCGCCTCCGTCACGGTACTGGGCCTGCTCCCGCTCGCCGCCGGCTGGGGCACGGGCGCGGAGCTTCAGCGCCCTCTTGCGGTCGCCGTCATCGGCGGGCTGCTGACCTCGACCGTGCTGACCTTGGTCGTTCTCCCCGCCGCCATGCTTCGTTTTCTCGACTGACCAGCATTGACGCTCTCGCGTCAAATCCGATAGACTCGCCGAAGAATCATTAAGGAGGACGCGATGAACAAGCTTGAGTTCCTGCTGCGCTGGACCCATGTGTTCGCCGGCATCGTTTGGATCGGCCATCTGTACTTCTTCAATTTCGTGAACATTCAGCTTCAGGGCAAGATGGACGACGCGACCAAGAAGCTGGTCAACCCGCAGTTGATGCCGCGCGCCTTGTGGTGGTTCCGCTGGGGCGCCATGGTGACCTTCCTCTCCGGCCTCGCGATGTTCGCTTTGATCTACTTCTACACCCCCTCGATCGGATGGGGCGCGAACATGCTCTTCAAGGGCGACGCGGGTCAGACGGACCGGGCGCGCTGGATCGAGTGGGGCATGCTGTTCGGCTCCATCATGTGGTTCAACGTGTGGTTCATCATCTGGCCGGCACAGAAGAAGCTCCTCGGCGGCACGGCGGGCGACGCGGCACCGGCGCTGCGCGTCAAGGCCGGCAACGCCTCGAAGCTCAACACCTTCCTGTCGGCGCCGATGCTCGTCGGCATGCTCGGGGCCAACCACGCCGGGATGGCCTTCAGCTACCCCGCCCTGCTCGTGGCCGCGGCCCTCGGCGCCGTCGTGGTCAAGGTCGCCTACGTGCACTCGACCTTCGTCGGGCAGAAGGTCTAAAGTGTCCGGCATCCAAAACAAGCCGTATATCGTCGACGAGACGCCCGGCCGCAAGGCCTGGTGCGCGTGCGGCGAGTCCGAGAAGCAGCCTTACTGCGACGGCTCTCACGCGCGCAAGAACACCGGCAAGTCTCCCGTGATCGTCGAAATCACGGAGGCCAAGAAGGTCGCGTGGTGCGGCTGCCGCCAGTCCAACAACAAGCCGTTCTGCGACGGCACGCACCGCACGCTCCCGCCCCTGCCTTAGGCGGCCTCAAGCAAGAAGCCCCGGCTCGAAAGAGCCGGGGCTTTTTTTTGAACAACTTCAGGTCAGACCTGAAGTTTCGGAAGTTTCAGTTCTTGGCGGAGGCGCCCAGGCCGGAGCTGCTCTTGGACAAGGTTTCGGCCGCCAGCTCGAACTCGGCCATCGCCTCGTCGTAGTAGCCGTATTGGTAGCAGCGCTGCGCGTTGAGATAACGCTTCTGCGCATTCATGCGCTCGGGCTCGCTCGGGAAGTCGGGATCGATGCGCTTGTGCGCGACCCAGCGCTCGAAGCCGCGAGCCTGCGCGGCGTTCATCCGCTCGGTCAAGGCTTTGTCGGCCTCCTCGGTCGTCGCCGCCTCGAACTCGCGCTTCTCGCAACGGGCGAGCGGAGTGCCGGCGCAAGCGGACAAAAGCAAGGCGACCGCCGCGAAGCGGATCACTAGACGGGCCGGCTCTTCACGAGCTCGAGGAATTCCTTGCGGGTGCGGGCGTCCTTTTGGAAGACGCCGAGCATGCATGAGGTCGTCGTCGGCGAGTGATGGCTCTCCGCGCCGCGCATCTCCATGCACATATGACGCGCCTCGAGCACCACGGCGACGCCGCGGGGCTTAAGCTTGTCCTGGAGAGTGTCGGCGATCTGGCGCGTGAGACGCTCCTGCACCTGCAGGCGGCGCGCGAAGACCTCGACGATCTTCGGCATCTTGGAGAGGCCGATGATCTTTTTGTTGGGGATGTACGCCACGTGTGCTCGGCCGAAAAAGGGCAGCATGTGGTGCTCGCACATCGAGTAGAAGCTGATATCGCGCACGAGCACCATCTCGTCGTAGCACTCGGTGAAGAGCGCCTTGTTGATCATCGCGTCGATGTCGACGCGGTAGCCGCTCGTCAGCTCCGCGAGCGCCTTGGCGGCCCGGTGCGGGGTTTTGAGCAGGCCCTCCCGCTTCGGATCCTCCCCCAGGTCGCGCAGGATGTCCGCGAAGTGGGATTCCATGCGGGTGAGCGAGGGCTCTCCCCCTTTTAGCGGCGGCTTGGATTTGATGCGGGTCATGTCTACAGGCCTCCGAGCCACTCGAGCAAGGTGCGCACGGGCGAACCGGTCGCACCCTTGGGCGCGTAGGTCGCGGACTCGCCGCTCGTGAACGCGGTCCCGGCGATGTCGAGGTGGGCCCACGGCTTGCCGTCGACGAACTCCTGCAGGAACAGGCCGCCGATGATCGAACCGGCCTCGCCGCGCGCCTTCGAGATGTTCAGGAGCTCGGCGATGTTGCCCTTGATGTTCTCCTTGTAGTCCTCGACGAGAGGCAGCTCGCAGAACGCTTCGTCGGCCCGCTTGCCCGCGGCCTTCAGAGATCCAATGAGCCGCGCGTCGTTGCCCATGATGCCTGCGACCTTGGAGCCGAGAGCGACGACGACCGCGCCCGTGAGGGTCGCGAGATCGACGATGGCCTGAGGCTCCTGCTTGGCGGCGAGGCACAGCGCATCGGCCAAGATGAGGCGGCCCTCGGCGTCGGTGTTCCAGACCTCGATGGTCTTGCCGTTCATGGCCTTGAGCACGTCGCCGGGCTTGTAGGCGTCGGGGCCGGTGAGGTTATAGGTCGCGGCGAAGATGCCGTGGACCTCGGCCTTGGGCTTGAGCTCGGCGATGACCTTGAACACGGCGAGCACGGAGGCGGCGCCCGCCATGTCGCACTTCATCTCTTCCATGGAGGCCGCGGGCTTGAGCGAAAGACCGCCCGAGTCGAAGGTCACGCCCTTGCCGACGATCGCGACGCGCTTCTTGGTGCCGACCTTGGGCTTGTAGACCATGTGCACCATGACGGGCGGCTCCTGCGAGCCGCGCGCGACGCCGAGCAGGCCGCCCATGCCGGCTTCCGTACAGGCCGCCTTGTCCATGACGGTGACGGTGACGCCGGAGCCCTTGAGGGTCTCCGCGAGGTCGGCGAGGCTTTGCGGCGTTTTGTCGGAGGGCGCGCGGTTGACGAGGTCGCGGGCGAAGCAGACGGCGGAGGCGTAGGTCGTCGCTTTGGCGCATACTTTTTCGAGCGCGACGCGCGAGGCGGCGTCCTGAACGACGAGGTTGGCGGAGGTCAGCTTGTCGGCGTCGCCCTTCTGGTACTCCTCGTACTTGTAGGAGGCGAGCAGGAGTCCTTCGGCGATCGCCTGGGGGTTCTCGGAGCAAAGCACGGCGAGCTTCTCGCGCTTGGAGCGCGTGGCGCCGAGCAAGGCTCCGGCGGCGCGGCGGAAAGTTTCCGAAGTCGCCGATTTTTTCTTACCCAGGCCGACGGCGAAGACGCGACGGTGCTTGCCGAGAATGTCGAGGTCGACGCGGCAGACTTCCTTGGCTCCGGCCTTGAAGGACTCCTCGTGGAGCTTGGCGTTGAGGGCGACCTTGGCGGCGTTGGGCAGGACCTTGGCGCCGGCCAAACCCGCGTCCTCGTAGACGAAGACGGCGAGATCGCGGTGGTCGGACTCGAGAGTCTTGAGCGGAAGGGGCGTGACGGTGATCATGGTCGGTTCTCCTCGTGTATCAAATAGGGCTCGGTGAAAGCGGCCGCGATCGCTCCCGCGATCGGGCCGACCCAGTAGACGTAATGCATGGACCAGCGGCCGGCGGCGATCGCGGGTCCGAAGGCTCGGGCGGGGTTCAGCGCTCCCCCGGTGAGCGGGCCGGCGATCAGGACGCCGAACGCGGTCGCGGCGCCGATCGAGATCGGGCCCAAGCGCCGGGCGCGGCGCTGATCGGCCGCGAAGACGGCCAGCGCGAGGAAGAAGGTGGCGACGGCTTCGACTAAAGTGGCGGCTTTATAGCCGATGCCCACGGGCAGGCAGGCGCCGAGATAGGCCGGGGCCGTCAACAACTCCGGGCGCCCCCCCATCAGCACGGCCTTCAGAAAGAGGCCCGCGCAGGTCGCGCCGAGCAACTGGGCCGCGAGAGCGAAGACGCCCCTCAGAAGATCCGTGCGTCGCACCGCGAGCTCGGCGATCGCCAAAGCGGGATTGAATCGTCCGATGGCGGAGGGAAAAGTGTGCACGACGGTGGCCGCGGCCGCGCCGTAAGCGAGCGCGATGCCCGCGGGGCCGATTTTCCCCCCGGTCGCGTAGTCCAAACACAGCGCCCCGGCTCCGGCCAAAGTCAGCGCGAAGGTCCCGGCGAGTTCGGCGGCGAACGCCCTCAATCCACCCACGATGGGAGGATACTAAATAGGTGAAATGGTGTCAGGCCTCCCGTTATTCAACTTGTTGGCCCGCGCTAGAACCGGTAGGAGAGCGACAGCTTGTGGCTGGAGCCGAGGCCGCCGGCGGGCGACCAGCCGTAATCGAAGCCCCAGCGCTGAATGGCGAGCCCGCCGCCGAAGGAGACGCCCGTCACGCCGCCCGAGAGATCGCTGGAGCTGAGGCGGCCGTCGTAGCCGGCGCGCAGGGAGGCGGCGAGGCCTTGCTGCATCGGCACGCGCCACTCGAGGCCGAAGGCGGGATACGCGGACCGGTCGCGCGGCGCGATGAAGTCGAGCGTGACGGTGAGGCCTTTGTAGAGCTTGAGGGCTTGGCCGATGGTCAGCGTAATCGGAAGCGGGTCGGAGATCTCGTGGAACTTGAGCTGCCCGCCGAGATTTTGGGCGGAGAAGGACACGGCGTACGGGAAATCGCCGGGCAGCCAGGTGCGCCAGCGGGCTCCCAAATCGACGGCCCCCGTCTGCGCCGTGCTTTGGATCTTTGAGGTTATGTATTTGAGGCCGATGCCGAGGTCGAGGCCGCGCGAGACCGTAGCGCCCCAAGCGATGATCACGGCGAGGTCCTGGGGCGTGATGCGATCGCCCGTGTTCGCCCCCGTGTTGTCGACCTCGTTGATCGAGCCGGAGTTCTGGTAGAGCACGGCCACGCCGAGCGTGCCGAACTGGTCGGGCTGAAGCTCGCGCTCGCGCCCGCTCTGCCGCTGAAACGGCGCTTCGATGGGCTGGGCGTAGGCGATGAAATCGGTGAAGGTGGACTGATAGGACGCGGAGTGCGTCATCGTCGCGTGGCGGTAGCGCAGGCCCGCGAGTCCGGCGGGGTTCCAATAGATCGCGGTCGCGTCGTCGACGGCGGCGTGCACCGCCGAGCCCATGCCCGCCGCGCGCGCGTCGGCGCCGAGCTTCAGGAAGTTGCCCGCGCTGGTGCCGGCCTCGTTGGCGCCGTAGCCGGTCGCCCCCGCCCGGAGGGCGGCGCTGAAAAGGAAAACGACGACGGCCGTTTTTCTCATCGTTCGATGGCGAATTTAACGAGCGAGCTCCCCCCGTCGTCGGAGGTGATTCGCGCGAAGTAAACGCCGCTGGCGACGCGGCGGTTGTTGTCGCTGAGGCCGTTCCACAGCACGGAGCCCGCGTCGGCGCCGCTGAAGGTGAATTCACGCACGCGCTCACCGGCGAGATTGACGATGCGCACGGAGCCCGAGACAGGCAGGCGGTCGAAGGTGATGCCGGCGGCGTCGTACTTCGACTTCGTGCCGGGCTTCCAGGGAAGCGGATAGACCCGCACCTGGGGCAACGCCGTTCCGATGGTCGTCGGCGCGAACATGGCGAAAATCGAGAAATGGGGCGTGAAGGCCGTCACGCGGCGGGACGCGGTATCCACGTAGCTGGGCAGGTACTCCCAGCGGTTGACGGCGGTGTTGAGCGTGTAGACCTGGATGCGGGAGGCGGCCATCGGCGGGCTGGTGCCGTCGATGATATTGTCGCCGTTGGCGTCCGTATAGGGCATCGAGATGCTGGCCGAAGAGCCGAGCGGCGTCGTGAACGGATTGCCCGACACGATCGGGACGATCTCGATGATGCTGTTGGGCACGAGGGTGAAGCCGGTCGGAATCACGGTCAGGCCCGCGTTGACGACCGACGGCGCGACGAGAATGGGGTGGAGCAACGGATCCTTGGAGATGAACATCGTCGCGGGAGCGCCGAACGCGTTGGGCGCCAGGCCGATCAAGATTTGGTCGTTGGGCGATGGAGGCGTAATCGTGGAAATGTAGCTGCCCTGGAACTCGGCCAGCGCTTCGGCGGCGTTGAGGGCGCGGTGCTGGACGCGCACCGCGTCGATGCGCCCGAGGAAGCCCCGGTCGTAGCCCGTCGCCAGACCCGACTGCCGGTTGCCGATCGTGATGTCGTGGTTAGCGGCCGTGCGCGCGGGGACGGCGAGCACGGTCGAGGCCGCGCGACCGTTGACGTAAATCGTCGCGCTGCCCACGGCGGAGTCGTAAACGGCGACGAGGTGGGTCCAGTTGGAGACCGAGATCGTATTCGTCGAGGAGACCGTGAAGCCCGGCTTGGGTTGGAAGCGCCACAAGTTGGCGTTGACGTCGAGGGCGAAGTTCTCGACCGTGCCGCTGCCGCGCACGACGATGCCGGCGCCGTTGGGTTGCGCGAAAGTGTCGGGGTAGACCCACGCGGAAAGCGTCAGGGCGTCGGTGAAGGCATAGTTCGCCGAGTCGGGCACCCGCACGAGACCGGCCGCGAGACCCGAGAACTGCGCCGCCGTTCCGAGGCCCGACGGTCCGGCGGCGAAGGTCGGCGTCGAGGCGCAGACCGCCGTCACGCAGGTCAGCGCGGCGGTATTGGCGAAGCCAGAGGAATCCGCGGCGATCACGCCCGTGCTCTCGTCGAAGTGCCACTGCCCGACCGAGCCGTTGGGCGGGACGTAGGCCGAGGGAGGCGCGAGCACCGTGGTGATGTTGGGGTCGCGCGAGGTCAGGGTCGAGGGCATCACGACGTAGTTGCCCAAAATCTGGCTGCCGTTGATCGAGCGCAGGCGCGCGTAGTAAGTCGTGGCCGGCAAGAGGCCGGTCACGGTCGCGGTCGTGGCGTTGACGGTCACCGCCGTCACGGTGAAGGCGAAGGTGACGTCGGTCGTAACCGAGACCTCATAATAGGTATAGCCGGGGTTTGAGTTGCCGTTCCAGCTGTAGGTGATGCTGCTCGCGTACGCGGCGTTGACCACGGGCAAGGTCGGGTCGTTGGCGAGGGTGAACGCGCTGGCGGTGGTGCGCAGGCCGCCGCCGTTGCCGGAAACCGCCTCGACCTGCGTCGTGTACTGCGTGTTGGTGATCAATCCCGCCTGAGTGAAGGACAGGCCGCCGGTGATCGTTAAAGTGGTGCCCCCGATGTCGAAGAGCTTGTAGTATTGCGCGCCGGGTACCGCCGTCCAATTCCACTGGATCGAGGTGTTGGACAGCGGCGCGCCGCCCAGGCCGGGTGCCGCGGGCAAGGTCACGAAGGAGGTGCTGACGAACACGCTCGTGGTGCCGCCAAAGGAGTCGGCGCTGCGGCCGCTGAAGGATTGGACGCGGGCGTAATAGGTGACGCCTTGCGCGAGGCCGCTGAGCGCGAACGAGCTTCCTGTGAAGTCGGAACTGAGAGG
>JAYTIP010000070.1:0-9453 GCA_043731745.1 Elusimicrobiota bacterium
CGAGCGCACCGCGCTGGCGCGCGACGCCCGAGTCTTACGCCGCCGCTTCCGCCTGCGCCGCGACGGCGACGCGATCGAGGCGATCGAGAAGTGGAAGATTCTGCAGTGGCTGAGGCTGTAATGGCGCATCAGAGCGCCCCCGACTCCGGATACCGGACCCAGCCGTTGCTCGACTTCGTGACCAAGACGATGGCGCGCGAGGACGAAGTCCTCAAGACCATCCGCGAGACCACGGTCGCCAAGGGTCTGCCGCCGATCAGCGTCGGCCCGGACGAGGGCCGGATGCTCCACTTCCTCGCCTCCTCGGTCGGCGCGAAGAAGATCGTCGAGGTCGGCACGCTCGCCGGCTACTCCGCCTGCTGGCTAGCAAGGAGCCTCCCGAAGGGAGGTATGCTTCATACGATCGAGTTCGACCCCATGCACGCGAAGGTCGCGCAGGAAAACATCGCCACCGCGGGGCTTTCGGAAAAAGCGACCGTGCATATCGGCGCGGGCACCGCGGTCCTTCCTTCTCTTGAGAAGCACGGCCCCTTCGACCTCGTCTTTATTGACGCCGATAAGGTCGGCTACGAGAGCTATGCGAAGTGGGCGGTTAAAAATGTCCGCTCCGGCGGCCTCGTGATCTGCGACAACGCCTACCTGTTCGGCAACCTGCACCGCGAGCTTCCCGCCGACCACGAGGACGCGCCCAAGGTCGCCCCGATGCGCGCCGCTCTGGCGCTGCTGGCCGACGAGAAGCTCTTCGCCTCCTGCGCCATGATCCCCACCGGCGAGGGCATGGCCGTCGCCGTCCGGCGCTGACCGTGCCCACCGCGACGCGCAAAGGCTCCCCGGAGATCAAGAAGGTTTCGGACCCCGCCGACTCCGACCGCGACCACGGCTGGCATGTGATCCTCTTCAACTGCGAGTGCCACAGCTTCGAGCAGGTCGAAGCGGTGCTGATCAAGGCCGTGCGGTGCTCGCTCTCGCAGGCCCGCGCCTTCTCCTGGGAGGTGCACTCCAAAGGCTCTTGCACCGTCTATCACGGCGCGCGCGAACACTGCGAGGCCGTCGCCGACGTCATCGGCGCGATCGGCCTCCAAGTCAAAGTCGCTCAGTAACGCAACAACGAGGGGTCTGACCCCTAGTTGTACGCGAGAGGTCCGACTTCATTTTTGCTAGATTATCGGCGATGAAGGCGAGCGAGGCGTCGATCAAGCTGCCGCACCGGCCGCTGGGTAAAACCGGGATGTCGATCTCCGAGATCGGCTTCGGGGGCTGGGGCATCGGCAAGTCCATGTGGGGTCCGACGGACGACCACGAGTCGATGCGCGCTTTGCACGCCGCCTTCGAAGCGGGCCTCGACTATTTCGACACCGCTTACGCTTACGGCCACGGACATTCTGAGCGCTTGATCGCCCGGCTTTTTAAGGAAGCTGGTCGCCGCGCCTACGTCTCCACCAAGGTCGCGCCCAAAAACATGGAGTGGCCCGGCCACCCGCGCGCGAAGCTCGCCCTGGTGTTTCCGCCCGACTGGGTGCGCCTGAGCGTCGAGCGATCCCTGCGCAACCTGGGCAGCGACGGCGTCGATCTGTTCCAGTTCCACGTGTGGCACGACTCCTGGCTCAAGGATCCGATGTGGCCGGCTCTCGCCGAAGAGATGGGCAAGCTCAAGGCCGAGGGGAAGGTGCGCAACTGGGGCGTGTCGATCAACAACGACGATCCCGACTCGGCGTCGGAACTCGTCAAGACCGGGCTCGTGGGCGTCGTCCAGGTCCTCTTCAACATGTTCGACCAGCGCGCGGCCGACAAGCTTCTGCCCTTGTGCCGCGAGAATGGAGTCGGAGTGATCGTGCGTTGCCCGTTCGACGAGGGCAGCCTGACGGGCACTCTGACGCCGGAAACGCGCTTCGCGCCCGAGGACTTCCGCTCGCATTACTTCGGCGGCGAGCGCTTGGGCGAGACCTGCCGCCGCGCCGATCAGCTCGCGCGGTCCGTGATCGGCCCCAAGGCCGAGACCTTGGCCGCCGCGGCGCTGAAGTATTGCCTGAGCTTCGACGCGGTCTCGACCGTGATCCCCGGCATGCGCCGCGTCTCCCACGTGACCTTCAACGCGCGCGCCTGCGACGGGAACTACTTCGACGCCGCCGAGCTCGCCGCCATCGCCAAGCACCGCTGGGTGCGGGACTTCTACCTTTAAAGCGCCGCCCCGTGCCTTGAATCTGTAACACGTTCACTGTATTCTTCCTTTGCTGATGCATAACCGCTCCCTCGCGATCGCCTTCGCGCTTCTCGCCTTGTCCGCGCCCGCCGTTCGGGCCGCGCCCGACAAGAGCGCCGCGCGTCGCGCGCTCGCGGAAGCAGAGGCGCAATACCGCCGCGGCGACTTCAAGGATTCGATGCGCTCGGTCAATGTGGCGCTCGAAGGCGACTCCCGCTCCGGCGCGGCGTACGAGCTGCGCGCGCGCCTGTGGCACGCGGCCGCCGACGGCACGCGCCAGAAGGCCGACGCGACGCGCGCGCTCGAGCTGCTCGGCGTGGGCACGGGCTCCTTGGCCGTCGACGAGCTCACGGCCCAGGGCGGAGCCCAGCTTTTGCT
Source organism: Elusimicrobiota bacterium (assembly GCA_043731745.1). Taxonomy (GTDB): domain Bacteria; phylum Elusimicrobiota; class Elusimicrobia; order UBA1565; family UBA9628; genus GWA2-66-18. Next base: position 2,579 of record JAYTIP010000070.1, read on the forward strand.
CGGACGCGTGGACAAGGCGCTTGAGAGCCTCAACGCCGCGCTGAAGGGGGAAAAGAAGACCGGGGCCGCGCTGTACGCCCGCTCCCGCGTCTGGCGCGAGAAGGGCGACCTGGCGAAGGCGATCGCCGACATCGACGACGCGCTCAAATTCGAGGCGAAGGTGCCGCTGTGGCTGTACTCCCGCGGACGCGCGCAATACGACAAGGGCAACGACGCCAAGGCGATCGCCGACCTCACCGTCGCGTTGCGCGCCAACAAGAATTTCACGCTCGCGTTCGCGCTGGTGGGCTCCGCGATGGCGCGCCAGGGCGATTTCAAGCGCGCGGCGAAGGCGTACGACCGCGCGATCGCGATCGATCCCGAGTACTCGTACGCGTACCTCGGCCGCGCCGCGCTGAAGCTGCGCCAAGGCGACGAGCCCGGCGCGCTGAAAGATTTCGAAGAGGCCGTGCGCGCCGACGCGCAGGACTACGCTCCTTACTACAACCGTGCCGAATTGCACTGGCGCCAGGGCCGGCGAGAGCAGGCCTTGTCCGATTACCGCAACGCGATGACCTCGCCCAAGCTGACCCCCGAAGCGGCGCTCGCGATCGGGGATCGCTACCTGTCGCTTCAGCTTTGGAAGGACGCGATCGCGGCCTATACGCGCGGCCGCGAGCTCGGTTCCGGCGTGCCGGCCCTGCAGCGCCGCGCGCGGGCCTTCGAGTCCGACAAGGATCCCAAGCGCGCGTTGCTCGACCTCGACGAGGCCGTCAAGCTCGAGCCGGAGAACGCGGCGGTCATCGCCTCGCGCGGCACCTTGCTCTCGCGCCTCGGCGGCCAGGACGGGGCCGCGCTGTCCGACTTCAACCGCGCCGTGCGCCTGGCGCCCGCGGATCCCGACATCCTGGTTTCGCGCGCGAGCTTTTACGCGCGCGTCGAGAAGCCCAGCCTGGCTCTCGAGGACTTCACGAAGGCGATCAATTCCGATCCTAAGCACTCCGAGGCCTACAACGGACGCGGCGCGCTGTACGCCAACGCGCTCGGCGAGCCCAATAAGGCCCTGAGCGACGTGATGAAGGCCGTCGAGCTCAAGCCGCGCGAGCCCGGCTACCACTACAATCTCGGCTCGTTGCGCCTGCGCAACCGCCTTTATTTCAAGGCGATCGACTCCTTCGACGCCGCGTTGGCGCTCAAGGGCCCGGCCGCCCGCATTCTCGAGCGTCGCGCCGACGCGAAGTTCCAGCTCGGCGACCACAGCGGCGCCATGCGCGACATCGAGGCGGCGCTTGAAAAGGACCCGCGCAACGCGTCGATCTACGATACGCTGGGCAACATCCGCCTGCGCGCGCGCGACTACGAGCAGTCGGTGCGCGACCTGAGCCAAGCGCTTCAGCTCGACGACAAGCTCGCGGCCGCCTACCAGCACCGCGGGCTCGCCTACGGCTCGCTCGGCCAGCTCAAGAACGCGACCGCCGACTTCCGCCGCGCCCTCGAGCTCGACCCGCGCTCCAAGGACACCTGGACCTACCTGTGCCAGGCCCGCCGGCTCGCGAAGGACCCGCGCGAGGCGCTGAAGGCCTGCGAGAAGGCCATCGAGCTCGACAGCCAGCACGGCCCCGCCTATCTCCAGCGCGCGCTCGCGAAGTTCGCGCTCAAGCAGTACCCGCGCGCCATCGAGGACATCGACACCGCCTGGCAGCTCGGCACGCGCCGCGCCGAGGGCTTGATCGCGAAATCGATCGCGCACGCGACCGCCCGCCAATATAAAGAAGCGCACCGCACCTACCTACAGGCCATCGGCATGGACGCCTACGTGCGCAGCCCCTACATCGGATTTGCCGCCGGTCACCCCGAGGGCGACGACTTCCTGTCCGCGATCGTCGACCTTGACTCTCAGATGCTCAAAGACCTCGGCGATCCGTATGTGTTCATCCTGCGCGCCGACTCCCTGCACAACTCCGAGCAGTTCGACAAGGCCGTGCTCGAGTACACCAAGGCCATGGAGATCGACGGCTCGGTCGCCGACGCCTACGTGGGCCGCGGCGTCTCGCTGACGGCCCAGGACGCGCTCGAGGCCGCCCAGCAGGACTTCGTGCGCGCGCTCGAGCTCGAGCCCAACGACGCGAACGCGCGCGTGAAGCTCGCGATCGTGCTCACGATGCGGCGCAACTACAAGGCCGCGGTGTCCGAGCTCGGGAAAGCGCTGCAGCTCGACCCCAAGAACGCCGAGGCGCACCTGCGCGCCGGCAACGTCCACTACTTCTTGAAGGAGTACCCGAAGGCGCTCGAGAACTACGCTCTCGCGGTCAAAGCCGACCCCCTCGATCCCAACGCGCTCAACGGCCTGGGCCTGGGCTACTTCGCGCTCAAGCGCATGGACGACGCGCTCGAGGCGTTCAGCCGCGCGATCGCCGTGAACTCGATCGTCGACCGCTACTACCGCAACCGCGCGTCGGTGTGGACCGCCGGTCAAAAATTCGGCAACGCCGCGGGCGACTTCAAGACCGCGAGCATGGTCAACACCGACCCCACGGTGATCGACGAGTACAAGCGCCTGATCGACGAATCCGAGACCCGCTCGGCGAAAGGCAAGTCGTCGTAGCGCGCGAAAACAAGTAGAATTTTCGCCGTGAAAGAGATTCCCGAGCTGTTCGCCGAGAGGCGCCCGCTCTTCTCCTTCGAGTTCTTCCTGCCCAAGGCCCCGGAGGATCTCGGCAAGCTCGTCGCCGAGGTGAAGGCCCTCAAAGCCCTGAGCCCGGACTACATCTCGCTGACCTACGGCGCGGGCGGCTCCGCGCGCGCGCGCACGATCGATGCGGCCGGGCTCCTGCAGGCCGAGAGCGGGATCACCACGGCGTGCCACCTGACGGGCATCGCCCACACGCGAGGCGAGATCGAGGGCATCCTCGCCCGCTTGAGCAAGCTCGGCATCCGCCACCTCGTGGCTCTGCGCGGCGACGCGCCCAAGGATCAGCCCGTGCTCCCTCCGGGGCAGCGCGACTTCGGCTACGCCGAGGATCTGGTGCGCTTCGTCAAAGAAAAGGGGGGCTTTCGCATGGCCGTGGCCGCCTACCCGGAGACGCACTCCGAGGCGATCTCCCCCGAGGATGATGTAAAACGCTTCGCGGCGAAGGCGGCGGCCGGCGGCGAGTGGGGCCTGACCCAGCTGTTCTTCGACAACAAAAGCTACTTCACCTTCGTCAACAAAGCCCGCGCCGCGGGCTCGACCGTGCCGATCGTCCCGGGCATCATGCCGGTGACGAGCTTCGCCCAGCTCGCGCGCTTCAAGACGATGTTCGCCGCGCGCATACCCGCGGAGCTCGAGGACCGAGTGACCGCGGTGCAGAACGACCCCGAAGCGGTCATCGAGGTGGGCATCGACTGGGCCTCGCGCCAGTGCCGCGAGCTGCTCGACGGCGGCGCGCCCGGCATTCATTTTTACACCCTCAATCGCTCGCGCTCGACGAGCGAGATCCTCAAGCGCCTGCGCCGATGAACTCCCGGCTCGCGGTGCTCGCGGCCGCCGCGCTCCTGCTCGCTTCGACCGCGAAAGGGTCCCAATCAGGTGCCGAGGCCTCGCAAGCGGAGGCCCCGACGGCCGAGACGCCCGCCGAACTGCCCGGGGTCAAGGTCCGGGAGATCCGCGTCGAGCGCATCAACGTGTTCGACCCGACCGTTCCGGGCGAAAACTGGTGGCCGTTTCGGATCGCCAACAAGATCCACTATCCGACGCGCGAAGACGTGATCCGGCGCGAACTGCTGTTCGCACCCGGCGACGTTTGGGACCCGCTCAAGGTCATTCAGTCGGAAAGAAACCTGCGCACCAACGGCTCTTTCCGCCGCATCGACATCATCCCGGTCCCGGTCTCCTCCGGCACGGCGGACGCCGTCGTGCGCAGCCAGGACAGCTGGAGCACGAACCCGCGCTTCTCCGCCGGCACGGTCGGCGGCGACAGCTTCTTCGGCCTGGGGCTTGAAGAAGGCAACATCTTGGGCTACGGCAAGTCCCTCTCCTTCGACTACGGGCGCAACGCCGGAAAGACCACGACCTCTTACGGCTACGGCGACCCGCGATTCCTGGGAACGCGCCTGGCCCTCAACGGAGGCTACTCGAAAGGCACCGTCGGAGACTCCGCCGCCGTGTCGCTGACCAAGCCGTTCTTTTCGCTCGACGCGCCAAACGCGACCGGCGTCGCGTGGCAGCGCTCGGTCACGGAGAAGTACATCTACCGCGACGCCGTCGAGTACTCGCGCTTCCGCCAGCGCCGACGCATCGCCGAGGCCTCGATCGGCCAGCGCCTCGAGGCCGACACCGTGTTCGTCCAGCGCGTCGAGGCGGGCTGGTACGCCGACCGCGCTCAGTACGAGCCGCTGCCCGAGACGGCCGCGGGCACGCTCCAGCCGGACCGGGAACTCTCCGGCCCGACCTTCGGCTATTCCTGGGTGCAGCCGCGCTACATCAAAGAAACCAACATCGACCGCATGGAGCGCGTCGAAGACTTCAACCTCGGCAACGAGCTCTCCACGCGCGCCGGCTGGATGTCGAGCAAGTCAGGCTCAGACCGCGACCGCGTGATCTACAACGCGTCCGAGCAGCAAGGAGTGCGCTTCGGCCCCGGCCGTTTCGCGATCGCCCGCGGCGTGCTGACGGGACGCTCGGCCCGGGGGCGCTGGGAGAACGGCCTGATCGGCGGCGACCTCAACATCTTCTGGAAGACGAACATGCGGGGAGATCACACCTTCATCGGCCACGCGGAGGCCGCGTTCGGCCGCAACCTCGACAAGGACTCCGCGATCGTGCTCGGCGGCGCGACGGGCCTGCGCGGCTACAAGAACAACAGCTTCGTCGGCGGCAAAGCCGTCCTCGTCAACTTCGAGGACCGCTTCTTCTTCCAAGGCGAGTATTTGCACTTGATGCGCTTAGGCGCGGCGGTCTTCGTCGACAGCGGGCTCGTCGCAGACGAGGGCGCGCAACCGTCCCTGCGCGGCATCAAGTCCGATATCGGCGCGGGTCTGCGCGTCGCGTCCTCGCGCTCGCGCGGCGGCGGCGTGGGCCGCATCGACCTCGCCTACGCGCTCAACCGCGGGCCGGGAGGGGGGTCGCGCTGGGTGTTCTCCATCACCGGCGGGCAAGCCTTCAGCCTTTTCAACAGCGCCTCGCGCGGCGTCGAGCCGAGCCCGCCTTCCCGATTAAATTAGCCGCCGGGACCCTTCGGGCCCGGCGCAAACGCATCAGAGGAGATGCCCATAGCGTTTAGCGTTTTTGCTAACATTGGCCCCTATATGAGGAATGGACTTCTCCTCGCGACCGCCTGCCTGGCCGCCGCTTCCTGCTCGTCGATCGACCGCATCGCCCTGCGCTCGACGGCGGTGATGCTCGAGCGCGGCCGCGGCGTCACCCTCGACGAGCCCGACTGGAAGCTCGGCCGCGACGCGATGTCCTCGCAGCTCAAGTTGCTCGAGACCTTGCTCGCCTCCGATCCCGAAAATCTCGGTCTGCGCCGCATGGCCGCCGAGGGCTTCGGGGGCTACGCCTTCCTGTTCGTCGAGGACGCCGAGCCGGCGCGGGCGAAGGGGCTGTACCTGCGCGGCCGCGACCACGCGCTCGCGGCCCTTGAGCTCAAGAGCGCCTTCCGCGGCCTGAAGGAAAAGAACACCGAGGACTTCGAGAAAGCCCTCAAGTGGGCTAAGAAAGAAGATGTGCCCGACCTGTATTGGGCCGGCTTCGGCTGGGCCGGCCTCGTCAATCTCTCCAAAGACGACGCGTCGATCCTCGCCGATCTGCCCAAGGTCGTCTTGCTGATGAAGCGCGTCTACGAGCTCGATCCCTCGTTCCAGTTCGGAGGAGCGGACCTCTTCTTCGGCGTCTACTACGCGTCGCGCCCGCCGATTCTCGGCGGCGACCCCGCCAAGGCCAAAATCCATTTCGAGTGGGCGCACAAGATCACGCGCGGTCAGTACTTGATGACGCACGTGCTCAACGCCCGCTGGTACGCCGTCGCCGTGCAGGACAAGGAGCTGTTCAAGCAACTGCTGACCAAGGTCGGAGACTCGCCCTCGGGAGTTCTGCCCGAGGCGAGATTGACCGACGAGGTCGCCAAGCGCAAGGCGGCGGCCCTACTGGAGAAGATTGATGATTTCTTTTAAGCGTTCGTTGTTGCTCACGCTCATGCTCGCCGTGCCCGCGGGAGCACAAACGACGGTGATCAAGCTCGCCACCTTGGCGCCCGAAGGCTCGACCTGGATGAAGGTCTTGGGCGAGCTGTCGAAGGACCTCGAGAAGGAGAGCGGCGGCAAGCTCAAGTTCAAGTTTTACGCGGGCGGCGTCTCCGGCGACGAGAAGGACGTGGTCAAGAAGATCCGCATCGGCCAATTGCACGCGGCGGGATTTACCGGCGTCGGCCTGGGTGAGATCGCGCCCGAGGTACGCCTGCTCGACGCGCCCTGGCTGTTTCACTCGCGCTCGGAGCTCGAGGTCGTGCGCACGAAGTTCGCCAAGGACCTGCAGGCCGCCGTCGAGAAGGGCGGCTTCGTTCTGCTCGGCTGGACCGATCTCGGCTCGGTCTATATTTTCACCAAGAACCCGATCAACTCGCCCTCCGATTTGAAAAAGGAGAAGATGTGGGTGTGGGAAGGCGACCCCATCGCGCTCGCCGCCTACAAGGCGCTCGACGTCAACCCCGTGCCGCTCTCGGTCGTCGACGTGATGCAGTCCCTGCAGACGGGCCTCATCAACGGCGTCTACGGCCCGCCGCTGGGCGTCGTCGCCCTGCAGTGGCACTCGAAGGTCAAGCACATCTACCCCGTGCCGATCGCCGAGTCGACCGGGGCCGTCCTCGTCTCGAAGAAGTTCTTCGACGGGCTCGAGGAAGGGCAGCGCAAGCTGCTGCTCG
>JAYTIP010000071.1:0-1881 GCA_043731745.1 Elusimicrobiota bacterium
GAACAAAAACATCCTAGTCCCCGCCGTCGCAGTGCTGTCTTTACTATCGCCCGCCGCCGCCCGCGCTCAGGGCTATCACTGGCTGCAGCAGCCCTGGCATCTCAAGACCATCTATCTAACCGCGCGCATCTCCACGATCGCGTCCTCGACGGACGACCGCACCGCCTTTTTAAAAGAATCGGAGCGCGTGATATCGCTGCTGAGCGCCGAGGAGGACGCGGAACTCATTCGGCGCTTCCGCGCCTACATTGCGGTGCTCGACGCGCAGTCAGGCGGCGGCGACTTCGAGGACTATCGCCTGGCGATGGCAAAAGCCATGAGCGCCGCCGCGTACGCCTCGGCGGGCACTCCCTCCAAGGATGTATTCTTTGCCCGTTTCGACGACCTGATTTTCTCCGTCAACGGCGGCGATCCTCACCGTCGCTGATCAACCTTGACAAGGCGGCTTTGGGGGGCGATAATCGATGAATGCGCCTCCCCCTCCTGCTCGCCCTCCTCGTCGCGGCCGCCCCCGTCCAAGCCGAATCCGATTCGCTCTCTTCTTTGCTGACGCGGGTCCGAAGCTATCTGAACGGCCCGGTCAAGCGCACGCGCCAGGCGACCGCCGTTGCCGCCGTGCGAGGCGGCATCCCCACGGACCAGGGAGAAAACCTCGACGGGCGTTTGCTCGACCGCGCGGCCGCTCTTCGCGAGGCGCTCAAGCGTCCCTCCGCGTCGACCCGCGACGAGCAATCCTTGCGCGCGATCTACGACGCGCTCGCCGCCTCGCAATTCGTCCAAGCGCTCTCCGTGACGGGCGCCGCGGCGGCGCGCGCCGAGGCCTCCTCCGCGCTGAGAGCCTGGGCTAAGGAACCCCGCACGCCCGCCTTGCCTTCCGGCGTCGCGGCCCTGCTCGCCGGGCCCGCGGAGAAGGTCGACGACAAGTCGCTCGTGAAAGCGGGCTGGGGCGCTCACGCCCGCCTACTGGCACCTCAAGGCGCCTCCGCGAGCCCAGCCCTTGCGGGCTGGGCTGAAAGCGAGGACGCCGCCAAGCTCGACGAGACGCTCAAGGCCGTGTCCGACTCGTGGCTCACGCGCAAGCTCGCGGCCGACGACGAGGCCCGGGCGCACCTGCTCGCGGGCCAGCTCTACGCGGCGCTCGCCAAGGCCGACCTTAAGAGCCGCGCTCCGGCGGCGGGCAATGCCGCCGCCTCCGCGTCTTTAGACGACGACGCGGCTCCCGCAGAGGCCTCCGTGCCCTTCGAGCCCAAGGCGATCTACATGAAGGCCTCGAAGTCGGTCGTCCTCATCGCTTGTGCGTCGTCCGAGGGCACCGGCGAACTCGGCACCGGCTCAGTGATCGACGCGGGCCGCCGCCGTATTCTCACCAACGCCCATGTGGTGATCCAGGACTCGACGCGCCGTCCGTGGGCGCGCGTCAGCGTCTACTTCAAACCCGCCAAGCTGACCGGCGACTCCAAGCGCGACTTAGTCGACGGCGTCGTCGGCAAGGTCATCTTCTGGGACCCCGCGCTCGACCTGGCCCTCGTCGAAGTGCCGAGCCTACCCGCGGGAACGCCCGCGATCGCGCTCGGACACCCCGACTCCGTCTCGGTCGGCGACCGCGTAGCGGCCATCGGACATCCCGAGCAAGGCGGTCTGTGGACGCTGACGACCGGCGTGATCTCGACCGTGCTCGCCGACTTGGGCGGAGTGAAGGGCAAGGATGCTTTCCAGACCGACACCAGCATCAACCGCGGAAACTCCGGAGGTCCGCTGCTCGACGCCTCCGGGCGCCTCGTGGGCGTGAACACCTCGATGTCGCGCAAGGCCGCCGACGGCCTGGCCATCACCTCGATTAACTTCGCCGTGCGCTCGGGCGTGGTCAAGCGCTGGCTCGCG
>JAYTIP010000072.1:0-4285 GCA_043731745.1 Elusimicrobiota bacterium
GTCGACGGCCTTCATCGACAGCGAGCTGTCGATCGCGAGCATGATGTCGATGCCTTCGCCGGCTCCGCCCGTCATCCGGACGATCTTCTGAGGGCGGGCCAAGGCGGCGACGATCAGGCACAGAGCGAGCGCGGTGAGCGCCGGCGGCGCCAGGCGCGCGGCTTGCGCGCGCGCCGACGGACGGCGCGCGCGGGTCTTTTCCCCCGCCGGCAAATCGAGCGTCCCTCCGCTCGGGCGTAGCATGGCGGCGGCGGCTGCGGCGAGCACGGGAAGGACGAGTAGCAGCAGCCAGGGGTGAAGGAATCTCACCGGCGAGCCTCCGCGGCCGCCGACGGTATTTTCGGAGTCGTGGCCTTGACGACGCTCAGAGCGAGGTCGGCGTCGCGCGGGCCCTCGTCGGCGCCGGGCTTGACCTTCGCGAACTTCACGAGATCGGCGCGCGCGAGCAACTCGCGCACCGATCCGCCGATCTTCAGGTCATCGACGCGTTGCTTGACGAAGCGTTCGACCTCGACGCTCGTCATGGCGGTCACGGGCTTGGCGTAGCGCGCCTCGAGGTACACCCGCAGAATGTCGGTCAGCGACAGATAGTACGCGGCCTGGTCGGTCCCCCAAAGCCCGGAGACGCGCAACTTCTCGATGGCGAGCTCGGCCTCGACCTCGGGCGGCAAAACGGGCGTGAGCGGCACCGGCGCGCCGCCCGGGACCGCGCGACGGCGGTTTTTCCACTTGTACCAGGCGAATACTCCCAACCCCAGCAAAGCCGCCGCGAGCAGCCACGGCCACGGAGAGGCCCGGGCCTTGAGCGGTTCCTTGATGTCGGTGATGTCCGCGTCGGCGGCGATCTCGGCCTCGGCCACGACGAAGGTCACGGGCGGAGCGGAGACGGCCTTGCCGTCGGGTGCCACGAAGCGCGCGGTGAAAGTCACCGTCCCCGTAGACAGCGGCAGGAGCGCCCAGGCCCAGGTTCCCTCGCGCTCCTCGGCCCTCACCACGACCACGTCCGCGTTCGCCGACGCCGCGGCGTCGGCCTTGAGGCCCGCGGGCGCGCCGCGATAGGCGACGACGCTCTCCGCGGCGAGCACGGCGCTCGTGGAGGCGGCGACCTGCCACGCGCCCGGCTGGGCCGCGGCGGGCGAGGCGAGCAACAGGAAAAGCACCGCTGGTTTCACCGGCGCCGCCTCTTGGCCCGCGTGCGGAAGAAGGCGAGCAGGGGATCGAGAGAGGGCTTCTCGGTGCTCACGACCACGGGCTCGACTCCCGAGGCTCTGAACACGCGCGTGAGCTCCTCTCGCCGGCCGACTTCCTCGCGCGCGTAATCCGCGCCGTCGGCGGCAAGATCGAGTACGCCCTCGGCCCCGGTTTCCGGGTCGCGTACGGAGACGACCGCGTTGATCAGCGGCAGGGCCTTCTCGCGCGGGTCCTCGACGACGACGGGAATGACGTCGTGCTTGAGCGCGCATAATTTCAGCGCGTGCTCGTAGCCGGCGTCGCGGAAGTCGGAGACGACGAGCAGTATGCAACGGCGTTTGATCATCCGCGCCAACCGCTCGAGCGAGGGCGCCAGCGCCGTGCGCTTGCCCTTAGGCTCGTAGGCGAGGATCTCGCGGATGATCGCGAGCGAGTGGCTGCGGCCTTTGCGCGGCGGCAGCCAGCGCTCGAGCCCGTCGGTGAAGATCGCGAGGCCGACCTTGTCGTTGTTCTGCAGCGCGGCGAAGGCGATGGCGGCGCCGATCTCGGCGGCGGCCTCGCGCTTGAGCCGGTCGGCCGAGCCGAAGGACAAAGAGGCGGAGAGATCGACGGCGACGACGACGGTCAGCTCGCGCTCCTCGACGTACTGGCGCACGAAGGGCTTGCCCGTTCGCGCGCTCACGTTACGGTCGATGTCGCGCGGATCGTCGCCGTCGGCGTACTCGCGCACGGACGCGAACTCCATGCCGCGCCCTTTGAAGACGCTCAGATAGTCGCCGGAAAAGCTCTCGGAGACGAGCTTCCCGGTGACGATCTCAAGGCGCCGGACCTGCGCGAGAATTTCTTGCGGGAGCATATTGGTTTGGTGCCTGACCTGAAGTTTCGGTAGTTTCGGAAGACCGTCCGCAAAACTACCGAAACTTCAGGTCAGGCACCGTTATTTTTTTAAGGGACTTCCACCGCTTCGAAGACGGCTTTGACGATCTTGTCGCTGTCGGTGCCTTCGGCTTCGGCCTCGTAGCTGACGAGGACGCGGTGGCGCAGGACGTCGGGTCCGATCGTCTTCACGTCCTCGGGGGTCACGTAGCCGCGGCCGTTGATGAAGGCGTGGGCCTTGGCGGCTTGCGCGAGCGCGATCGTCGCGCGGGGGCTGGCGCCGAAGGCGATCAGGTGCTTGTGCGAGGCGAGGCGGTGCTTCTCGGGCTCGCGCGTCGCGTAGACGAGGTCGACGATGTAGTCCTTGATCTTCTCGTCAAGGTAGATGCTCGAGGCCACGAGGTGAGCGCGCTTGAGGTGCTCGGGCGTGGCGACGGGCTTGATCGTGGGAAGAGCCGGGCCGGACATGCGCTCGAGGATGAGCTTCTCCTCGGCCTTGGAGGGATAGCCGAGGCGGATCTTCATCATGAAACGGTCGACCTGGGCCTCGGGGAGCGGGTAGGTCCCCTCTTGCTCGATCGGGTTCTGCGTGGCGAGCACGAGGAACGGGTCGGGCAGGGCGTGCGTCTCCGAGCCGATCGTGACCTGGCGCTCCTGCATCGCCTCGAGCAACGCGCTCTGCACCTTCGCGGGCGCGCGGTTGATCTCGTCGGCGAGCAGGAGGTTGGCGAAGACGGGTCCGCGGCGGACCTTGAACTCGCCCGTCTTTGGGTCGAGTATCAGTGTTCCTGTTAAGTCGGCGGGCAGGAGGTCAGGCGTGAACTGGATGCGCGAGAAGGACGCGCTGACGCAGCGGGCCAAGGTCTTGATCGTCAAGGTCTTGGCGAGTCCGGGCACGCCTTCGAGCAGAACATGGCCGCCGGCCACGAGTGCGGCGAGGATGCGGTCGAGGGTCTCGTCCTGGCCGATGATGACTTTGCCGATCTCGCGCTTGAGATCCTGGACGAATAGGCTTTCATTGGCGACCTGCTTGTTGAGTTCTTTGATTCCGCTGAGTTCCATGGGCGGTGTCTCCTAGTGGTGTGCGGCGGCGCGCCGCACGGCGTCCTCGTAGTCGCTGCGCAGCTTGTCCGCGAGCGCCTTGAAATCGGCCTTGCGCTTGTCTTGGAAGCGGCCGAGCGTCTTGAGCGCCTCGATGCGCACGGACGGCTCGGCGTCCTTGAGCAAGGCGGTGACCCAAACGGCGACCGACGGATCGCCGATGTCGCCCAGCGCCTGAAGGGAGGCGATGCGCACCTGCGGGTCGGTGTCGCTCAAGCTGCGAACGAGCCCGCCCAGGCGTGAGAGATCCTCGCGCCCCTTGAACAGGCCGACGACCTTCATGCGGACCTCGGGGTCCGGGTCCTCGGCGAGCATTTTCTCGAGAATAGGCCCAAGCTGAGGATCGCGAATGTTAAAGAGCAGTTGGATCGCGGCCCAGCGCACGGTGGAGTCGGCGTCCTGCAGCGAGGTTCGGACCTTCCGAATCTCGTCTTCGGAGAAGACCGGTCCCGGCAGTTGCGCGATCGCGGGCGGAGGCGGCGGCGCCACCGGCGGGGCCTCGGGATGCTGGTGATCCCAGATGAGGAACGCGCCCGCGCCCAGGAAGATGAACAGCATCAACAAACGGTTCATGGGCTATTTTTTAGCGGCGGCGGCGGCGGCCGCGGCCGCCTTCTCCTGCTCGTAACGCACGCGAGCGGCTTCGATCTCGGCCTGCTTCTTGTCCTGGAGGGTGTTGAGCGTCTTCAGAGCCTGCAGGCGTACGCTCTCCTCCTGGTCCTTGATCGGGCCGGTCGCGATGACGCCGGCGACGGAGTAATCGCCGATTTTCTCGATGGCGCGCAACGAGGCAAGGCGCACATCCGGCTCCTGGTCCTTGAGCGAGCCCACGAGGGCCTGCATGACGTCGGGGCCGCGGCGGTTGCTGAGAAGCTCGACGACCTTGAGACGCACGGTCGAGTCGAGGTCCTTCTGCAGCATGTGGAACGCGATCGGCATCGCCTGCGGGGACTTCATCTTGTCGAGCAGCAGGACTGCCTCCCAACGCACATTAGGGTCCTGATCTTCGGCGGACTTTAAAATCTTGGCCTGCTCGGCCTCGTTGATCACGGGCGCGGGCTCGGAGAGGATGGCCGGAGGCGGCGGGGGCGGAGGCGGCGGCGGAACGGGCTTGAAC
>JAYTIP010000073.1:0-6875 GCA_043731745.1 Elusimicrobiota bacterium
CCGCGGAGGTAATGCTCCTTCTTCCAAACGGGAAGGCGGTGCTTGATCTCCTCGAGCACGAAGCGGCAGGCTTCAAAGGCTTCGGCGCGATGCGCCGAAGCCGCGGCGATGGCCACGCTGGCCTGGCCGACGCGCAGGCGGCCGATGCGGTGTTCGACGGCGATCGCCGCGGGGAAGCGGCGCTTGGCCTTCGCCACGATGCGCGCGAGTTCCTTCTCGGCGAGCGGCACGAAGCAGTCGTAGCTCACCGCGTTGACCTTTCGTCCGGCGTGGACGGCGCGCACGACGCCGAGAAAGGTCGTGCACGCGCCGTGCGCGGGCGAGGCGGTGGCACGGCAGAGCCGTGTTAAATCGAGCGGAGACTTCGTGATCCGAGTCATCCGCCGCATACGGGGGGAAGTAACGCGAGGCGGCCCTTCGCGGGCACGGAGTCGGAGGAAGCGAGCACGCTGTCGCCGTCGGCGAGCACGCATCCCGTCAGAAGTCCGGCTTTCTTATTGAATGCGAGGCGTAAGGCGCCGAGCGCGACGCGCGCGGTGCAACGGGCCGGTAGGTCGACGGTCGCCGTCGTTCCCAAGCCCGCGTCGCGCAGGCGGCCGTACAGTTCGATCGTGCGCTTCACGGCTTAATGCCCGCCGCCGCGCGCTATGTGTATCGCGTGCGGCAGAAGGTCCGATAGCACCGCCAGGCCGTCGCGCACGCCGCCGGTGCTTCCCGGAAGGCAGACGACGACGCATTGACCCACGAGGCCCGCCGTCGAGCGGGACAACGACGCGCTTATCAATTGTTGCGCGCCGTAGGCGCGCAACGCCTCGCCGATGCCGGGGATGAGACGGTCGCAGGCCGCCTCGACCGCCTCGGGCGTCGAGTCGCGCGGGGAGAGGCCCGTACCGCCCGTGAGCGCTACGAGGCGGCGGCTCTTCGCGGCGAGACGGATCGCGGCTTCGATCTTCATCGGCTCGTCGGGCAAAATCAGGCGGCGATCCACGGTGAAGCCGATGGCCTCGAGCCCTTTGGCCAAGGCGGGACCGGAGAGATCGTTTCCGCGGCCGCGGCTGTCGCTGACCGTGATCACGCAGGCGCGTCCGAGCTTGGGGGGCTTCGCCGGTCTCACGGGCTTCTCCGCCCGGGACTTCGGGTGGCGCCAAGTTCCGCTCTTTCCGCCGACCTTGAGCTCGAGGCGGATCTCACCGATCTCAAGCGCGGCGTCGACCTGCTTGACGAGATCATACACCGCGAGCAAGGCGCCGGTGACGCCTGCCAGCGCCTCCATCTCGACGCCGGTTTTCGCGAAGGCCGAGGCCTCGCAGCGCACGCGCACGCCGGGCAAGGACGCGTCGCACTCGAAGGTCACGCTCACCGCGTCGAGCGGCAGGGGGTGGCACAGCGGAATCGTTTCGCTCGCGCGCTTGGCGGCCATGATGCCCGCGGCCTCGCCCAGCTTGAGCGCGTCGCCTTTAGGGAGCTTGCCGTCGCGCACGAGCCGGAAGGCCGGGCGGCCCATACGGAGAAGGCCGGAGGCGACGGCGCGGCGCGCGGTCGCGGTCTTGCCGCCGACATCGATCATGCGCAAACGGGGGGAGGTGGGCATAGCGTCCCGCCCAGTTTAGCAAACGCGGTCGGGTCGTATCACGGGCGCCAGACGCGGAAGCGCCAGGTGCGGCCCTGCATGTGCTCGAGGTAGCCCTTGAGGAACTCCTCGGCGGAGATCTCGTCCATGTGCTGGCCGAGCACCTCGACGCCCACATCGTCGCCGATCTTCCAGAATCCGGCCTCGGGAGGAGGCGCGGCGCGAAGGCGCCCCAGGAGCAGGGGTTCCTCGAGGGCGGTCACCACCAAAAGGCTTTCGAGCCGCGTGCGGTTGATGAGCTCGTAGACATGAACCCGTTTCGTCCGCGACGGCACCGGTGTGATAGCCATGTTCACAGTGTGTCCCCGCACAATGGAAACTTCCACCAAACTCTTCGTTTTTAACCCATTTTTTACTACGAGCGTAATTAGTATCATGAGCCAATGATCGACGCCGACACGCCCCCGATCGTCTCCAACGCCGCGCGCGACTCCGCGGAATTTGCGGCCAACGCCGCGCATCACGCCGGCCTGCTCAAGGACCTCGAGGCGCGCCTGTCCCGCGTGCGCGAGGGCGGCTCTAAAAAATCGGTCGAGCTTCATCGTTCCCGCGGCAAGCTCACCGCGCGCGAGCGCGTCGAGCGCCTGCTTGACCACGGCGCTCCTTTTCTCGAGCTCTCCGCCTTGGCCGCGATGGGCCTTTACGACGACGAGGTGCCCTCCGCCGGCATGATCTCCGGCCTCGGCGTGATCAGCGGTCGCCTATGCGTGATCGTCGCCAACGACGCTACGGTCAAAGGCGGCACCTACTACGCCGAGACGATCAAGAAGCACCTGCGCGCGCAGGAAGTCGCGCTCGAGAACAAGCTTCCCTGCGTGTACCTCGTGGACTCCGGCGGGGTGTTCTTGCCCAAGCAGGCCGAGGTTTTCCCGGACAAAGAGCACTTCGGACGAATTTTCTACAACCAGGCGCAGATGTCCGCGCTCGGCATCCCGCAAATCGCCATCGTCATGGGCATGTGCACCGCGGGCGGCGCCTATGTTCCCGCCATGGCCGACGAGTGCGTGATCGTGCGCAACCAAGGCACGATCTACCTGGGCGGCCCGCCTCTCGTTAAGGCGGCGACCGGGGAAGAGTCGACCGCCGAAGAATTGGGCGGCGGAGACATGCACAGCCGCACCTCGGGCGTCACGGATCATTTGGCGGACAATGACGAGCACGCATTACAAATTTGCCGTTCAATCGTCGCGAATCTGAACGCTCCGCTCTTCGACCTTGGTGACGGTGAAGCGCCTCTTTATCCCGCCGACGACCTATACGGTGTCGTCAACCGGGACCTGCGCCGGCCCGTCGATCCCCGGGAAGTGATCGCTCGCCTCGTCGACGGCTCTCGCTTCCACGAGTTCAAGGCGCTGTACGGCCTGACCATGACGACCGGCTTCGCCAAGATCCACGGCCGCCCGGTCGGCATCCTCGCCAACCGCGGCGTTCTGTTCTCCGAAGCGGCGCTTAAAGGCGCGCACTTCATCGAGCTGTGCGATCAGCGCAAGATACCCTTAATATTTTTGCAGAACATCACGGGATTTATGGTCGGCAAAGATTTTGAGCAATCCGGAATTATCAAGCACGGCGCCAAGCTCGTTCAGGCCGTCTCGACGGCGCGCGTTCCCAAAATAACCGTCATCGTCGGCTCCTCCAACGGCGCCGGCAACTACGCGATGTGCGGCCGCGCTTACGGCGCGCGCTTCTTGTTCACCTGGCCGAACTCGCGCGTCTCCGTCATGGGCGCCGACCAGGCCGCCACGGTCATGACCATCATCAAGCGCGAACAACTTAAGCGCACGAAGCAGGAGCTTTCCGCCGCCGACGAAGCAGCCATCCAGGCCCCGATCCGCGCCCAGTACGAAAGCGAGGGTCATCCCTACTTCGGCACCGCGCGCCTGTGGGACGACGGCATCATCGCACCCGCCGACACGCGAAAGGTCCTCGCCATGGCTCTCGCCGCCGCCGCGCACGCCGAGATCCCGGAAGAAATCCGGCGTCCCGTGTTCCGGATGTAATTTGGAATACCAACACCTGAAGGTTCACGCCGGTCCCGTCACCAAGGTCACGCTCTCGCGTCCGGAATTGCGAAACGCGATGAGCGATGTCACGCTTAAATCGTTGACGGCCGCCTTCCAGGCGATCGCCAAGAACCCCGAAGTCCGCGTCGTCGTCGTCATGGGCGGGGGGAAAGACTTCTGCGCCGGCGCCGACATCAACTGGATGAAGGAGTCGGGCAAGCTCGCTCCTGAGGAAGGCAAAAAGGACGCGCGCCTGCTCGCCGACATGCTCTCCGCCGTCAACGACTGCCCCGTGCCCGTCATCGTCGCCGCGCAGGGCAACTGCTTCGGCGGCGGCCTGGGCCTGCTCGCCGCCTGCGACATCGCGATCTTGGCCGACGATGTGAAGATGTCCTTCTCCGAGTGCCGACTGGGCATCATGCCCGCCGTGATCTCGTCTTGGGTGCTCCCGAAGATCGGCGCGGTCAACGCCCGCCGTTATTATCTGACCGCCGAAGTTTTCGGCGCGAAGGAAGCCGTGCATATGGGGCTCGCGCACGAGTTCGTGCCCGCCGCCGAGCTCTCCGCCAAGGCCGAGGCGATCGCCGCCAATGTCCTCAAGTGCGGCCCCAACGCGATCCGAGCCGCGAAGGCGCTGCTTCCGCGTCTCGAGCCGCTCGGTCTCCATCAGCAGATCGGTCTCACGGTCGACACCCTCGTTCGCCTGCGCTCCTCGGCCGAAGGCCAAGAGGGCCTCGCGGCGTTCCTCGAGAAGCGCGCCCCCGAATGGACGAGATAAAACCCAAGCCGCGGCCGGTGCCGCGCCTCGTTGAAGTTGGGCCACGCGACGGCCTGCAAAGCGAAAAGGGCGTCATCTCCCTCGACGCCAAGGTCGCCTATATCAACGCGCTGTCCGAGACCGGGCTCAAGGAAATCGAGGCCGGCGCCTTCGTCAACCCTAAATCCGTGCCGCAGATGGCCAACTCCGAGCAGGTGTTCGCCCGCATCAAGCGCAAAGAGGGCGTGATCTACTCCGCCCTCGTGCCCAACGAGATCGGTCTCGACCTCGCCCTGAAATGCAAGATCGACAAAGTCTCCGTGTTCACCGCCGCCTCCGAGACCTTCAACCAAAAGAACATCAAGGCGACGATCAAGGACTCCATCGAGCGCTTCCGTCCGGTCGTCCTGCGCACGCGCCGCGACAAGCTTCCCGTACGCGGCTATGTTTCCACCGCGTTTTGGTGCCCTTACGAGGGGGCGATCAAACCCGAGAAAGTCGTCGAGGTCGTGAAGATGTTGTCGGGCATCGGCGTGCAGGAGTTCTCCATCGGCGACACGATCGGCAAGGCCTCCCCCGAGGAGGTGCGCAAACTTCTTTTCTTGCTGTGCAAAGCCGTGCCTAAAGAAAGCATCTTCCTTCACTTTCACAACACCTTCGGGCGCGCCGTCGCAAACGCCATCGTCGCTTGGAAGACTTTCGGAATTTCCGGTTTCGACTCTTCCGCGGGCGGCGTCGGCGGTTGCCCGTACGCGCCGGGCGCCACCGGCAACGTCTCGACCGAAGCTCTCGTCTCCGCCTTCAAGGCCGCCGGGTCCGATCCCGGCGTCGACGAGGCGAAGCTGAAGGCGGCCTCCACCGCCCTGTTCGTGCACCTCGGCCGCCCCGCCGGAACGCGTCCTCCCAAGTAAAAATCTCGTATTCGAGATTTTCTCTCGCCCCGGGGAGAGTGATTATCGCGTATTCGAGATATCAACTCGCTCCGGAGCCTGTGATGATCAGAGTAGGGGGGTGTTTTTTCCGGCTAATTGATACCCGAAGGCTCTAGACTCGTCATAGGCCCTTTGGGTAAGATCGGCGCATGATCAAACTCTTCGCCGTTCTCGTTTCCGCCTTCCTCGCCGGTTCCGCCTCCGCCGCGCCCCACGGTATTCTTTGGGCTGACGGCCAGAAAGCCCTTCACATCCAGAAGGATGGAAAGGGCGACGCGACGAAGACCACCGGCCTTCAGTACTACGGCGGCCCCGTCATCTCCAACGCGAAAATCTACGCGGTGTTCTGGGGCGACAATGTGCCCGCCGAGACGAAGACCAAGATTGGGCCGTTTTTCGCGAGCATGGTCGACAGCGTGTACATGGACTGGCTGAAGGAGTACGCCACCAACCTCAATGCGGTCGATGGACGCGCGGGCACGAATCAGACCATCGGCCGCGGGACCTTCGGCGGCGCGATCACGATCAAGCCCGCCATTCAGGCCAAAGATCTTCTCGACGCCGATGTGCAGAAGGAGCTCGAAGCCCAGATCGCCGCGGGCAAGCTGCCCAAGCAGACCGACGACAGCCTCTACATGGTGTACTTCCCGGCGGGCGTGAGCATCGCGATCGAAGGCGAAAAGTCCTGCTCGAGCTTCTGCGCCTACCACGAGGGCTTCAAGGCCGCGGGCGGCTCGATCTTCTACGGCGTGATGCCCGTGTGCGGCGGCTGGGGCTGCGGCGGCGGCTTCGACAGCATGACGGCGGTGTCCTCACACGAAGCCATTGAGGCGATCACCGATCCCTTCCCGACGCCGGGCAGCAAACCCGCCTACCCGCAGGCCTGGAACGACTCTCAGGGTGAGGAGATCAGCGACCTGTGCGCGTCCGAGAGCGCCAAGCTCACCGCGCACGGCGTGACGAGCTCCGTGTCGGGGCAGTGGAAGAACTCGATCAAGGGCTGCTTCAACGGCCCGTGGCAGTCGACCGTCGCGGGACCCGCGGAGGCGTTCGCGGCCCTCGCGGCGCGCAAGCCGGGAGCGCCTCTCATGGCGTCCTTGGCCGCTCCGATGTGCTGGGACGGCGCCAAGAACTAGTTCGTATCGCCTTTGTCGCGTTTCCACGCGAGCCTGATCCTCTCGATCAGGCTCGCGGGCTTTTGGGGGGAGGTTTTCGCGGGCGGCGGCTCGGGAGTAATAACGCCGGCCACGCGCGGCGTGGCCGGCGCGAGCTGAGGAACGATCTTGGGCGGAAGCGGGGCGTCCGGGACGGTCTTGACCGCGACGCGCGCGGAGACCACGGGCGCTTTGCGCTCGCGATCCAGCAAGACGACCGGCCGAGTCTTTTCGGGCTTGGGTTTGGGCTGAGAGAGCAAAATCGATAGGTCCGCGAGATTCAGCGCGGCGGGTGGGCCCGTCGTCGGTGCGGCGGCGGCGACATGCTGGGCGGCGACGAGGCGGTCAAGCTCGGCGAGCAGCTTGAGCGCGCTTTGCGCGTAGCCCGGCGGCAGATCG
>JAYTIP010000074.1:0-10511 GCA_043731745.1 Elusimicrobiota bacterium
GCCGAGTTGCCACGCTATCCGAGCATCTCGCGTGATCTGAATTTCGTGCTCGATGAAGTAACGACTTGGGACGCGCTCGTCGAAGTTGTGCGGTCGTCCTCGCGCAGGCGTGCGAACAGCGGGTGCGTCGAGGCGTTGCGCAGGTAGGTCTCCGATTCTTGCGTCGGCTCGGCTTCGATATTTCCGAGGAGCCGGGTGATCTCCGCGAGAACGGCCTCGGAGTTGGCGATCTCGGCCGCGTGATAGGCCTCCTGATCGGCGAGCTCCTTGCGCAGTAGGTCGAAGCGCTTGGTGTCGATGCGGTGCTCGGCCACGAAGTGCTCGATGACCGGGGGCCAGGTCTTCTGGCTCGCCAGGTTGCGCTGCGAGCGCTCGATCTCCTGGCGGGCGGGCTCGAGGCGGGAACGCAAAGTCCCCAAAGGATCGCTCATCTCATTTTCGCTGAAGGTCGTCGAGTAGTAGGCCTGGCGCATCTTCATGTTCGCCAAGTAATTGGCGGGATCGTTCGCGAAGTTCCACGCGCCCGCGTCCTCGAACTTCCCGTCGAGCTCGTGGTCGATGGCCCAGCCGACGAGGCGCGCCATGGTTTCGTTGAGCTCGTGATAGTGGAAGGCGACCTTGAGGCCGGCCTTGTCGGAGCGTCCGTACCACAGCCCGTGGCCGAGGAGCTCGTGGCCGATGACCGAAGGCAAAGACTCGTGCATGTACTCGGGATCGCCGTCGACATAGTGGCGGTTGAGCCGCACGAGCACGGTGCCGTCTTCTTTGAAGTCGGTGAAGGCCTGTGCGGCGTAGAATTTCTTGCGATTGTCGACGAGGAAAAGCTGCGAGTCGGGAAAGTCCTCGAATTGAACGGTCGCGTGCAGTCCCTCGGCTAAGAACTCCTCGGCGTAATGGCGGCCGGTCGGGGTCGCGAGCAGGCGCTTAAAAGAGGTCGCGAGGGCCTTCTTTTCGTCCTCCTTGCCGCGATCGTCGAGGCGCACGCGCTCGAGCATGCGCTCGAGCAACGGGCGCTCGTCGCGGTTGGGCGTCAGCGCGCCGTCGGCGACCGGGGGGACGACGCCGCCGTCGCCGAGCGAGGCGGCGGACATGAAATTGGATTCGAGCGCGGTCTTGCCGCCTTCGCCTTTGAGCCCGGAGAGTTGCTCTGTCTTGGCTCCGAACTCGCGCAGGCTGTCGACGACCTTGGCCGGGTGGAGTTCGTCGTGCTTGGCGGGCGAGGGCAGGCGAGGAACCAACGAATGAGGCAGGGCCGGCAGGAAAAGGGGATTGGCCTGGGCGATCGGGACCGCGCCGGCGGGAATCGGGCGCGCGAGCTCGGGGCTCAGGGAGCTGACTTGCATGCCGGCGGTCAACGCCAGCGGCGCGGGCGTGACAAGGGGATTGGCCGTCAGCGCGGAGACGCCGCTCAACGCGGAGGGCGTGGGGCTCAAAGGGACTTCCAGGGAAACGCGCTGTGCCGACGCGTTGAAGGCGCCGGCCAGGAGCAGGATTAACGCCAAAAGCCTTATTTTCATTACCTGATATCAGTGTAGCCGGACCTCAAAAGACCCACCAGGGCCCTCGGGGCCAATGTAAGTAGGTCCTCCGGTCTGCCCTCGAATGGAGCCCCTATTTCGTAGAATAGCCTGAGATGGCCACCTTAATCCTAAACGCCTCGGAAGTCCTCACGATGGCCGGTCCAGACGGCCCCCGCGCAGGCAAGGACAAAGGGTCTCTGGGACTGCTTCGCGACGGGGCGATCCTCGTCGACCAAGGAAAGATCGTGGCCGCCGGCCCCAAGCCGGTCGTGATGGCTCACCCCGGCGTCAAAGGCGCCAAGATCCTGTCCGCCGAGGGCCGCGTGCTGTTGCCCGGCTTCGTGGATGCCCACACGCACTCCGTCTTCGTCGCACCCCGTCTCGACGACTTCGAGGCCCGGATTTCCGGCAAGTCCTACGCCGAGATCGCGCAAAAGGGCGGCGGCATCCTCTCGACCGTCAACGGCGTGCGCGGCGCGAAGGAAAACGACCTAATCGCCGGATTGCGCGTGCGCGCCGCCGACTTCATTTCCGCCGGCACGACCACGATCGAGTCCAAGTCGGGCTACGGCCTCGACCTCGACAACGAACTCAAGATGCTGCGCGCGATGCGCGTCGCCTCGGAGCGCGGGCCGCTCGAGATCGTCGCCACCTTCCTCGGCGCCCACGCGGTCCCGCCGGAGTTCAAGGGCCGCAAGGACGAGTTCGTCGAGCGCGTCTGCGAGGTCATGATCCCGAAGGTCGGCGAGCAGAAGCTGGCGGCGTTCGTGGACCTGTTCTGCGAGACGGGTTACTTCGATCTGGCGGATCTCGAAAAGATCGCGCTCGCCGGGGCGAAGTCCGGGCTCAAGCTCAAGATCCACAGCGAACAACTCTCGCGCCTGGGCTCGCTGGCCCCCGCGCTCAAGCTGGGCGCGGTTTCGGCGGATCACCTCGACTGCGTCGAGGAAGACGACATGGCGGCCCTCGCCGCCTCCGGCACGGTCGCCTGCCTCGTGCCAGGTTCGAACTATTTTTTGGGAAAACCTTATCCGCCCGCCCGCCGTTTTCTCGACCTGGGCGCGCCTGTGGCGCTCGCCACCGATTTTAATCCCGGCACCTGCCCGTGCTTCGACATGCGCATGATCGTTTCGCTCGCGTGCACGCAGATGAAGATGACGCCCGCCGAGGCGCTCGTCTCGGCCACGATCAACGGCGCGCACGCGGCCGGCCTGGGCGCTACGCACGGCTCGCTCGAGGCGGGCAAGGTCGCCGACATTTCATGTTTTGACGCCGAGGATCATCGCGAACTGGCTTACTGGTTCGGAGCGCCGAAAACGCGTTGGGTGATGAAAAAAGGAGAGATCGTCTATAAGGCTTCATGAAAGTTCTCCTCTTTGACATCGACGGCACCTTGATCCGCGGCGGCGGAGCCGGCCGCAAAGCTCTGAACAAAGCCGCATTCCGTTTGTATGGCGTTAAAAACGCCTGTTCAGAGTTGTCCCTTGCCGGTCGCACGGATTTGTTCAATTTCGGCCAAACCTACCGTTTCGCCACAGGCAAGAAACCCACGCCGCGTGCCGTCGAAAGGCTCCACCAGGAGTACCTTAAAATTTTGCCGTACTATGTCCGTTCTGCCATCCGCACGAAGACCTACCACATCCCTCCGGGCTTGAAGTCGTTGCTTAAACACCTGAGCCGGGACAAGCGGGTTCTTCTCGGTCTCGGAACCGGAAATATGGAGAAAGGCGCGCGCATCAAGCTCGAGCCCTCCGGTTTTAATGCCTACTTTCTTTTCGGCGGCTACGGCTCGGACGCGTTCCACCGGCACCAACTGCTTAAGAAGGGCGTCGCCCGGGCCAAAAAATTAGCTCACGCGAGCTTTACGGCAAAAGATGTGTTCGTCATCGGCGACACCCCTTTCGATGTCTCCGCCGGAAAAAAAGCCGGGTATAAGACGATCGCGGTCGCAACGGGCTACTCCGCGTGGAAGGAGCTCGTCGCGGCAAAGCCGGATCATCTGGCGAAGGACTTCAGGAAACTAAACATATGGCTGACATGGTTCGGATTGAACTGACCGACGCGGCATCCGCGTCCGCCGTCGCCGCGCGCTGCGCCGCCGCCGCCGGAGCCGCCTCGCTGCCCTCGCACAAGCGCGCCACGATCCTGCGCAAGGCCGCCGAGGCGCTCGAGGCCCAGGCCGAGGATTTCGCGAAGCTGATCTGCGAAGAAGTGGGCAAGCCGTTAAAAGAATCGCGTCGCGAAGCGGCGCGCGGGGCGTTCACTCTCCGTTGGGCGGGGGAAGAAGCGCGGCGCATCGTCGGCGAGGCGCTCCCGCTCGATCTCGACGCGTCCGCCGAAGGCCGCTGGGCCGTGGTCAAGCGCGTGCCCAAGGGCCCCGCGTTGTTTATCACCCCGTTCAACTTCCCGCTCAATTTGGTCGCCCATAAGGTCGCTCCTGCCGTCGCCGCAGGCCTGCCCTTCGTCCTCAAGCCCGACCCGCGCTGCCCCAAGACGGCCGAGAAGCTCATCGGCCTACTCGTCGCCGCCGGCTGGCCCGCCGAAGCCGCCATCGTGGTGGGAGGCCCGCTTCCCGCCGCCGAGGCGCTCGTACGCGACGAACGCTTTCGTATTTTTTCGTTCACGGGATCAACCGCGGTGGGCTGGAAGCTCAAGTCGCTCGCCGTGAAGGCTCATTCCTGCCTCGAACTCGGCGGCAACGCCGCGGTCTTCGTCGCCAAAGACGCAGACCTCGCCTGGGCGGCCGCGCGTTGCGCGTGGGGTGCGTTCTACTACTCGGGCCAGGTGTGCATTTCGGTCCAGCGCATTTTCGTTGAAAGGGACGTCCACGCCGAGTTCCGCCGCCTTCTCGTCGAGAACATCAAGGCGCTCGTCATCGGTGACCCCAAGGACGAAAAAACCGACATCGGCCCGCTCATCGACGAGAAATCCGCTTTGCGAGTCGAGGAGTGGCTCAAGGAAGCCGTCGCCAAGGGCGCCAAGCTCTGGACCGGCGGCCCCCGCAACGGGCTCGTCATCCCGCCGTCTTTGCTCGAGGGCGTTCCCGCCGACGGCAAGCTCGCCTGCGAGGAGGCCTTCGGCCCCGTCGCCACGCTCGACGCCGTCGACAGCAAGGAAGAGGCGCTCGACCGCATCAATAAGTCGCGTTACGGCCTGCAGGCGGGCATCTTCACCAACGACCTCGCCTTCGTCAACCGCGCCTTCGAGGTCCTCGAGGTCGGCGGCCTCATCGTCAACGACATCCCGACCTTCCGTTCCGACGCAATGCCCTACGGCGGCGTCAAAGACAGCGGCCTCGGCCGCGAAGGCGTCCGCTACGCCATCGAAGACTTCACCGAACCGAAGATTCTCGTCATGAAATCGATCTAGACGCAAAACTGCGTGCCTGACCTGAAGTTTCGGTAGTTTCGGTCAGCTAAAGGAGCCTATATGAAGCTTGTGGAATGCGTGCCCAACTTTTCGGAAGGACGGGACCGGGTGAAGGTCGATAAGATCGTCGACGCGGCGAAGTCGGCGGGCGTGACGATACTGGATGTCGAAATCGACTCGGACCATCACAGATGCGTTCTTTCGTTCGTCGGCGCGCCGGATAAGTGCGTCGAGGCGTGCTTTCGCGTGGCGCAGAAGTCGGCGGAGCTCATCGACCTGACGACGCACAAGGGCGAGCACCCGCGCATGGGCGCGGTCGACGTGATTCCCTTCATTCCCGTCGCGGGCGTGACGATCGAGGACTGCGTGACGCTCGCGGAGAAGCTCGCGGCCCGCATCGGCAACGAGCTTAAGATTCCGACCTATCTGTACGATCACGCGGCCAAGCGTCCGGAGCGCAAGGACCTCGCGAGCGTGCGCAAGGGGCAGTTCGAAGGGCTTCGCGATCTGATCGGCAAGGACGAGACCCGCACCCCCGACTTCGGGCCGAACGCGATCCACCCGACGGCCGGAGCCGTGGCCGTGGGCGCGAGACAGCAGATCGTTAATTTTAATTTGAATTTGAACACGCACGACATGATTGCCGGTAAAGACATCGCCAAACGCGTTCGTGCGTCCGGCGGCGGCCTCCCTGCCGTTCGTGGTAAAGAAATCGACCTCGCGGCGCGCAAACAGGTGCAGATCTCGACCGTGCTGACCGACTACAAGAAAAGCTCGATGGCCAAGGTGCTGGCCACGACGATGATGCTCGCCGATGAGCACAAGGCCAAGATCACGGGCACCGAGATCGTCGGCCTCCTGCCGCGCCAGGCGCTGGTCGACTTCGCGATCGAGACGCTCCAGCTCGAAAACTTCCATCCGGAAATCCAAATTCTGGAGAATCGCCTGGAGGCCGTGGGCGCGATCGGCGGCAGCGACTGGATGTCCGCGGGCCGCCAGGTGGCGGAAGCCATGTCCAACACCGACGCGACCCCGGGCGGCGGCTCGGCGGCGGCGATCTCGGGCGCGATGGGCTGCGGGCTGGGTGAGATGGCGATCGGCATCACCTTGAAGTCGAAAAAGCTCGAGGACGCCAAGCGCGGACCGCTCACGGCCGCTCACAAGTCCTTGGGCGAGATGCGCGCGACCTTTGACAAGCTCGCCGAGGACGACGCGAAGGCCTTCGACCGCTTCATGGACGCGATGGCGCTGCCCAAAGACGACGCGTCGCGCCCGGCGAAGATGCAGGAGGCGCTCAAGCACGCGGCCGAGGTGCCGCTCAAGACCGCGCAAATCTCGGCCGGGGCGCTCGCGGTCGCGCGCCAGGCGGCGCCGCTCGCCGGGGCGGCCGTGGCCTCGGACATCAACTGCGCCGTGCACCTTTTAAAAGCGGCGGCGTTGTGCGCCGCGGAAAACGTGAGGATCAATCTGTCCGGGATCAAGGACGCGGGCGCGTCGAAGGACCTCGAAGGGCGCCTGGAGAAGACCTTGGCGGCCTGCGCCTAGATGTTCGACTACGCCCGCCTCTCGGCGGACTACGCGTCCTATCACCTGACCGACGGCAATCGCCGGGCGCACGCGATCGGCATTCCGCTGATCGTATTTGCGGTGGTGAAGTGGACCCAGGTCGGCTCGTTCTTCCCGCTCGCGGCTTTGATTCTGCCGGTGTACTTCCTGTGGAGCCGGCGCCTGGGCTGGATCATGACGGGCTTCATCGCGGCGAGCGCGGTCGTGGGCGCGTTGGTGCCGATGTGGGTCGCCCATGCCGCCTTCGTCGTCGGGTGGGGCTTCCAGATCTACGGCCACAAGGTCCACGAGAAGAACAGCCCGGCCTTGCTCGACAACCTGGCCCACGCCCTGATCGGCCCCGCGTTCGTGGCCGAGAAGCTGCTCGGGCCGTGCTGACCCCGGTCCTGCGTCGAGCGAGCACGCTCGACTGGACGGCGATCGCGGGGCTTTGCGCCGACACCGGCCGTCAGGGAGAGCCCGTCGACGACGACGAGCGCGAGGCCTTCGCCGAGCACTGGATCGGCCCCTACCGCGAGCTGCGCCCGGACTGGACCTGGGTGGCCGTGCACGAGAAGAAAATCGTCGGCTACCTGACGGGCTGTCCGGACTCTTTGCTCTTCGAGAAGGAACGCAGCCGCCTGCTGGCCCCGCGTCCCGACTCGCGCGAGTTCTTTCCCATCGCGGTGCGCATGAAGCTGTGGGTCGAGCATCCCGCGCACCTGCACATGAACATCGCCGCCGACTACCGCGGCTTCGGCACGGGCGCCGCCTTGATCCGCGCGTTTTTTGCGGAGCTCCGTAAGGCCGGCGTGCCCTCGGCGCATGTGATCTGCGGTCCGAGCGCGGCGCCGTTCTGGGAGCGCATGGCATTCCGCACCGAGGCGACGGTGCAGGCGGTTCCCGGCGTCGTGCTCAGCGCGATGGCCCGCCCGGTGACGGACTAGCCCAGAGATTTCTTGAGAAGCGTCGGGGCGAGTAAGGTCGTGACGACGACCATCGCCACGACGGCCGCGTACAGCGGCGCCTCGACGATCCCGGCCGAGAGGCCGATCTGCGCGAAGATGAGGCCGACCTCGCCGCGTGGGATCATGCCGCAGCCGACGGCCCAGCGGTTGAGACCGCGGCCCCGGACGGCGAGACCGCTGACGAGCTTCCCGACGACCGCCGCGACGATCAGAAGAGCCGACAGCGCCAGAATGCCGCCTTCGCCCGCGAGCACGGAGAGGTCCACGCCCGCGCCGACCATCACGAAGAAGACGGGGGCGAGCCACGCGGTCGCGGGTTTGGTGACGGCGTCGATCGCCGCGCGCCGTCGCGAGCTCGCGCAGGCCACGCCCGCCGCGAACGAGCCGAGTATGAGGGCGCTTTTGAGCGCCTCGCCGTGGCCGCCGCCTCCGGCCCCGGGGGCCAAGGCCTGGAGCCCGGTCAGGATCAAAATGCCGAGGACGTCGTCGATCACCGCGGCGCCGAGTATGATCTGCGACTCGGGACGGTGGAGCGCGTTCAGGTCGGTCAGCACGCGCGCGGTGATGCCCACGCTCGTCGCGGTGAGGGCGGCGCCCACGAACAGACACTCGAGGCCGGGCTTTCCCAGCGCCGTCATCAAGGTCCAGCCGAGGGCGAACGGGGCGACGACGCCGAGCACGGCGACGGCGGAGGCGACGGGACCGGCCTTGAGCAGGCGCTCGATCTCGCAGTGCAGGCCGGTTTCAAAGAGGAGGAGCACGACGCCCGCCTCGGCGAGCCAGCCCAAGGCCGGGTGGCCGCGCCCGAAGAACGGCAGCGCGCCGAGGGCGACGCCGGCCAGCAGTTCGCCGAGCACGGCGGGCTGGCCCAGGCGCTTGGCGAGGCCGCCCAGTAGGCGGGTGCCGGCGAGCACGGCGGCGAGTTCGACGACGAAGCGCGCGAGGCCGTTCACTCGTGTAGGGTAGTCGCGGCGGCCTGAGCCGTCAAGGCCGGGCGGGATTGACACGAGTCTGGATTGCGCCTACCCTTGCCGAGGTGAAACTGATCGGCGCCGCCCTCGTCTCGGTTCTCGCGCTTGGCGCCTCGGCCGCGCCGACCGATCCGGTCGAGGCGTTCGCGGCGCGCGTAATTCTCGAGCCGGGCCTGAGCGCGGCGCAGGAGACCGTGCTGCGCGCCGCGGTGCGCGACGCGGCGAGCACGCCCACCGGCCGCGAGTACGCCGCGCGCTTCGTCGCCGGGGGCTGGACGGTGCGCCTGGGTACGGCGACCTTGGGCCTGGCGCCGGTCGAGGCGCTGGGCCGCCCTTCGGTGACCGGCGTCGCCGGCGGCTTCGACGCCCGGTCCACGCCGCCGCTCGTGCGCATCGACGCCGTCCTGCTCTCGAGCGCGCCGGAGACCGTGTTCGACACCGTGGCTCACGAGATCCTCGGCCACGGGCTGAGCTACTTCGAAGCGAAGAAGGCCGGCGTCGACGCGGCCTGGAACCAGGCCGCCGAGGACGAAATGCTCGCCGAGCTCGTGGGCGACGCCATCATGCGCGAGAAGGGCCGCCCGCTCGACTCCAGCAACCTGAGCGCCTTCGAGCTGCTCAAGGGCACTGAGCCTTACGCGCACCTGCAGTGGTTCGGCCTCTCGGGCTACGCCGACCGCTTCACGCTCGAGGACGCGGCCAATCCCGGCGCGGCGCTCGAAGCGCGTCTGGACGCGCAGGCGGCGGAGTACGATCGCCTCGAGAAGGTCCGTAACGAAATACGCCTGTGGCGGCGGCGCATCGTTCACTTCACGGGGGTCCATCATGAACCCGTGGAGAACTACACCTCGCTCTGGGCCTATGTCGATGACATGGAGGCGGCCAATGACGAGCACCGGACCAGCCTCGCCGGCGCGCGCGAGATCGTCTATGACGCCTTACGCTTTCTCGCCGTGCCAGACGGGCTGAATATGCGCCGCGAGCTCGCGCAACCGCGCTTCGCCGCCTTCGTTCGCGCCCGCCGCGAGGACATCCGCGTCCTGCGCGAGCGGCTGATAGCGCTCGGCGCGACCGAGGAGCTTCCGGCCGTCGCGGGCCGCGTGAGCCACACCGACGACGCCTGGGCCGTCCTGCTCCAGAAAGTCGACGAGGATAAAAAGAAGAACCCGGACCATTGGCGCTGACGGCGCGCCGGCGGTCCGGGTTCCTATCCGCGCTTAAGCGGTGACTTTCGACTTAAGCCGGTCTTTGAGCGCGTTGAACTGATTCCAAAGCTCCTTGGGGAGCTTCGCGCCGAAGGTCTCGTAGAAGGTCTTGATGCCGTCGAGCTCGGCCGTCCATTCGTCGGCTTTCACCGCGAGCAGCTGGTCCAGGGCGCCCGGCGCCAGGTTCAGCCCGGAGAGGTCCAGCGCGTCCTTGGCGGGCACGAAGCCGATCGGAGTCTTCTCGGCCTTGCCCTCGCCGCGCGTGCGCGCGAGGATCCACTCGACGACGCGCAAGTTCTCGCCGTAGCCGGGCCACAGGAACTTGCCCTGCTCGTTCTTGCGGAACCAGTTCACGTGGAAGATCTTCGGCGGCTTAGGGATGCGCGTGCCCATGTCGAGCCAGTGCCCGAAGTACTCGCCCATGTTGTAGCCGCAGAAGGGGAGCATCGCCATCGGGTCGCGGCGCACCTCGCCGACCTTGCCGACGGCGGCGGCGGTGCGCTCGGAGGCGACGGTGGAGCCCACGAACACGCCGTGGTTCCAGTCGAGCGACTCGAACACGAGCGGAGCGACGCGCTCACGGCGGCCGCCGAAGACGATGGCGGAGATCGGAACGCCCTTGGGGTCTTCCCAGTTCGGCGCGATCGACGGGCACTGCCCGGCGGGCGCGGTGAAGCGGGAGTTCGGATGGGCGCCGAGCAGGGGCTTGCCCTCCTTGTCCTTGAAGTCGGGCTTCCAGGCCTTGCCTTCCCAGTTCGTGCCGGAGGCGGGGGGAGCGCCCTCGCCGTCCTCCCACCACACGCTCAGGTCGTCGCCCAAGAGGACGTTCGTGAAGATCGTGTTCTTCTGGACGGTCTTGATGGCGCTCGGGTTGGACTTCGAGTTGGTGCCGACCGCGACGCCGAAGAAGCCGGCCTCGGGGTTGCAGGCCCA
>JAYTIP010000075.1:0-6723 GCA_043731745.1 Elusimicrobiota bacterium
TTGAGGAAGGTGTCGAGCAAAGTTTCGCCTTTGGATAAAGAGGAGCCGACAGGTGAAAAACTCAGCACATCCGCACCCAAGCGCTTGGCCGCCATCTCGAAGGACGAGCGCGTGCGCGTCGAGGGCTCGGTGAAGATGAAGGCGACGGTGCGTCCCTTGAGGAGGTCGGCGGGAGGGGCGGTCTTAAATGAGGCGGCTAAATCGAGGATCGTCTCGATCTCGGAGGCGCTCAGCCCTTCCAAGCCGAGCAGGTCTTTCTTTTCCCAATCTGTCGGCGCCACTCTTCTCCGGCGATCACTTCCGCCGGAACGATTAGACTATTTTAAGAAGCGCGAGTCCACGCAACAGGAGAGTTTTGCTAAAATCAACGCATGAGCTTCCCGATCGAGCTGGCGAATGTGAGACTGTTCGATGTGCTGCGCAACGACTTGAGCGGGGAGCTCGGCCTCGTGATGGGCGTCGAGGGCGACAAGATCGCCTTCAAGCTGAAGACGGGCGAGCTCGTGCGCTACAAGCACGGGGAACACTTCGTGCGCGTGTCCGAAGACGACGCGGTCGCGTTTCGCGCCGTGATCCAGGAGCTGCGCCGTCAGGCCTCGCTCCTCAAGCCGCGCAAGCGCGGTTCGCTTCGCAAACCTCTTAAAAAACCCGCGAAGAAAAAGACCGCTTAGTCGGGGCTTTCCGGATCGAGGTTTTTTACGGGTTGCACGAAAAGAAGCCTCTCCAAATAAGGCGAGGACTTGCCCGCCTGCGACAGCTTGAGCAGTTCGCGCCGGCGGTTCGCCGCCTCTTCCGGCTTGCTCCGTCCGCCGATGACATCGTCGGCCAGGTTCAAGGTCAGGATGTTCTCGCTTTCGAGGTCGGAGCGATAGCTGAGAAGATTCGCATTCGCGTCGGCCTCGATGAGCGGGTCGAAGCTCCTGAGCGCGTCCGCTTGCTCGGGCGGCACACGGTAGGCCACACTCTGCTCCAGGCGTCCCGGGTGGCGCGGCGGCGTGGAGTCGCCCGGCTTGCTTTCCCGGTAGACGACGGTGCGCCGCCAAGGTCCTGCGTCGAGCCAGACCAGGCTGTCGTCGCTGAGCATGGCCGGCTGGCCGTATTCCTCGATCATCAGGCGCGCGAGGCGGTACGAATAAGTGGGCCACGCGATGATGATCGATTCCGCGGTCTTGCCCGAGAGCGCGATGTCCGTCGGATCGGGTTCTTCGTGGAACTGAGCGCGAGCCCCCGGAGGAATGCCCGCGGCCAACAACAGCACGCCACCGACGATGCGTCGAGCGAGTTCGTTCATGGGGCCAGTATAACGCGAGCGGCCGCGGCGTCCCATGAAGGGCGCGTGACTTTGTTTTGTCCTTAAAAAGCGAGGCGCCCTCCCGCTTCGCGGGAGGGCGCCTCAGGACTGCTGACTACTTGGTCTTGGGGTGCAGGATCGCCATGATCTCGTCGGAGGAGAGCGTCTCCTTCTCGATGAGCGCGGCGACGAGCGCCTCGAACTTGTCCTTGTTGGCGCTCAGGCGCTTCTCGACGCGCGCCTTCGACGCCGCGAGCAGCTTGTTGATCTCGACGAGGGCCTTCGCGTCGGTCTCGCTGCCGAACGGGCTCTGGCCGTATTGATTCGGCGCGGTCTGCGCGAGACCCATCTCCTCGCTCATGCCGAGCTGCTGGACCATCGCGCGCGCCACGCGGGTCGCCTGTTCGAGGTCCGAGCCGGGACCGGTGGACCACTCGCCGTAGTAGATCTGCTCGGCGACGAGACCGCCGAGCGCGGTGTCGAGCCTGGCTTCCAGCTCGGCCCGCGTGTAGAGGTACTTGTCGCCCTCCTCGGAGCCCGACTCGGCGAAGCCGAGCGCGCCCGATCCGTGCGGGATGATCGTGACCTTGTTGACGGGCACGCGCACCTCGGGCTTCTCGTTGAGCAGGTTGGCGGCCACGTGGCCGACCTCGTGGCGTCCGATGCGCTTCTTGAGCTCGTCGGACAGGCGCAGCGAGCGCTTTCCGCCGATCGTCGCGCGGTCGACGGCCTCGTCGATGTCCGACGCGTTGATCGCGTCGCCGCCGCGGCGGGCGGCCAAGAGCGCCGCCTCGTTGATCACGTTCTCG
The DNA here is from genome assembly GCA_043731745.1 of Elusimicrobiota bacterium. GTDB lineage: Bacteria > Elusimicrobiota > Elusimicrobia > UBA1565 > UBA9628 > GWA2-66-18. The sequence goes on from JAYTIP010000075.1 coordinate 2,101, forward strand.
AGGAACGCGCCGGAGAGACCCGCGGTGCGGCGTGCGATCAAGCGCAGGTCCACGTCGGGACCCAGGCGCGCCTTCTTGGCGTGCAGGGCCAGGATCGCCTCGCGGCCCATGGCCTCGGGCAAGCCCACGTGAATCTTGCGGTCAAAGCGCCCGGGGCGCGTGAGCGCCGTGTCGAGCGAGGACGCCTGGTTGGTCGCCGCGACGACGAGCACGCCGGCCGAGTTGTCGAAGCCGTCCATCTCTTTGAGGATCTGGTTGATCGTCTGCTCGCGCTCGTCGTTGCCGCCGCTGCCGGGAGCTCCGCCGCCGCGCTGCTTGCCGACCGCGTCGATCTCGTCGATGAAGATGATGGCGGGCGCGTTCTGACGCGCGGTCTCGAAGAGCTCGCGCACGCGGCGCGCACCCATGCCGACGTACAGCTCGACGAAGTCCGAGCCCGAGATCGAGATGAAGGTGGCCGAGGTCTCGCCGGCGAGCGCGCGGGCGAGCAAGGTCTTGCCCGTGCCGGGGGGGCCTTCCATCAAAATGCCCTTGGGCATGCGCGCGCCGAGCTTCTTGAAGCGTGAGGGGTCGCGCAGGAAGTCGATGATCTCCTGCACCTCGACCATGGTCTCGTCGATGCCCGCGACGTCGTCGAAGCGCGTCGTCGGCTTCTCGAGGTTCATCTTGGGCTTGGTGTTGATGCCGCCCGCCGAGCCGCCGCCCTGCATCTTGCGCATGAGCCAGACGAGCAGGAAGATCGGCAGGATCGCGAACGCGAGGTTCATCAGGAAGCCGTTGCCCTTCGGCTTGGCCATCTCTTCCGCGGCCTTCGCGGAGCGCTCGGCCGCGTCGGCGGTACGCTTCGTGTCCTTGGCGATCGAGTCGAGCGCGGCGTCCTTGGGGTCGGCCTTCACGGCGGGAGCGATCTCGACGGAACTCGCGCCGGGTACCTTGATCTCCACGCCTTTCGGCGCCGAGAGCGCGGAGTCGGCGGGCTTGATCGTCTGCGTGATCGAGGTCGGCGCGGGCGCGGGCGTCGCCGGCGTCGTGTGGTTGCCCATCGACATCCACGCGAGCGACGCGGCGAGCAGTCCGATCGCGATCCACTTAACGAAGCCGTTCTTCTTCGGTCCCTGCGGCTCGGGCGCGATATTCTGCGCGGGCTTCATCATCGGCGAGGCCTCGACGCGCGCGACTTCGTAGACCGGCTCGGGGCCCGGGTCGACGCCGAGAGCGCTCAGCGCGTCGGCCGCGGCCAGGCGCACGGAGGGGTTGCGGTCCTTGTAGGCGGTTTTAAGAACTTCGACGAGCTCAGCGGTCGCGGGCGTCAGCGCGGCGGCCTCGGCCGACAGGCGCTTGAGCGCGGTGCGCTGGAGGTACCACCACGGATCGAGGCCGAGCTCCTTCGAGGTCTGCACGCCCATGCGCGAGGCGAGCTTGAGCAGGTCGAGGTAGTGCGGCAAGGTCTTGTCGATGGGCAGGGCGGCCAAAATGCGCTGGGCGCCGATCTTCACTTCCGAGCGGCGCTCCTTCTCGTTGACGATCGCGGCGGCGGCGACCTTCAGCGCCTCCTCGGGGTTCGTCGCGAGGAGCTTCTCCATCGCGGCGACGACGCGCGTCGCGGGAACGAAAGGCTCGTGCGTCACGGGCTTTTTCGGCTCGGGCGTCTTGGCCTTGAACTCGGAGGGACGGTTCGGCTGCTCGGGCATGGTGGGCACGATCAGCGCGACGGGCGCGGAGGGGAGGATCATCTTCGCGCCGGTCTTGATCAGGAGGGAAAGGCCCAACGCCGTGGAAACCGCAAGAATGCCGTAGGCGAGCGGGAGCATGTGTCCGAGGAGCAGGATGGGCAGCAGGGCCTGATAGCCGAGGATGTTCAGGAACGCGGCGGCTTCGGTCGCGTTGACGGCCCGGTCGATCGGGTTGACGTTGCGCGCCTTGGCGAGCGTCTTGAGGCTCGAGAACGCGGCGACGACGCCGATCGCGAGGTTGAGCGCGAGCCAGATCGCGGGAATTCCGGGCGCGAGCGCGTAGAAGGTCCACGCGAGTCCGGCGGCCGCAGCGTAGGTCGCGGCGACGCGGACCTTGAGCGGAATCCAGGCGAACAGGGGTGCTAAGAAGGAGAAGGACGCGCCCATGCCGAAGGCGGTGCCGAGCATCCACGGCTTGAGGACCGCCGCGGTGCCGCCGAGGGCGATGCCGCCCATGACGGGGCCCATGAAGGCGACCATGATCGCGAACTGCAGGGGCAGCATCGCGACCGCGCCCCACATCGGGCTCTTGTTCAGCACCTTGCGCATTCCGGCGCGCAGGAGGTTCTCGTTGGGCGGCGCCTGCTGGGCGATGGGCTCGATCGTGATCGCCGCGTCCTTCACGGCCTCGATCTTCAGCACGCCGGGCGTCTGCTTGAGCGCGACGAGAGAGTTCACCGGAATCATGGCGCGCACGGTGACGGCGCCGCCCTCGCGGACCGCGGTGAACGAGGCGTCAAGCCGCAGGCCCAAGTCGGAGCTCATCTTCTGAAGCAAGGCGGTGAGACCCTCGGGCGAGCCCGGGTCGGCGACGGTCACGAGCACGGGGAGCAAAATCTGCGCGGGCCCGCCCAGGCGAGAGCGGCCGGCGGCGTCGCCGGAATTGCGCGCGTCGACCGCGTCCTGCGCGGGCTTGCGGGCGATCATGCCGTCGAAGAAGGAGGAGAGGCGGCCGCTGAGCCCGTCGTTCTTGCCTTCCATCGAGGGAGCGGATCGCGCGGCGTTGAGCGCGGGGGCCAAGGCCGTCGCCGCGGATATGGCCGAGGGCGCGGCCGAGACTGAAGCGGGAGTCAGCGCGGCGGGAGAGTACTTGTTCTCGTTGGCCGCGGGCATCGAAGGCGCGGGCGCGGCGAATAACGCCGGAGCGCCGACCACGGTGTTCGCCAGAACGGCGGCGGAGATCGCGGCGGGCATGGGCGAGAGGCTCGGCACGACGAGCGAGGGGCCCGAAGGGGCGAGCTGCGGGATCGAGAAGGAGGTACCCAGCGGCGCGCCGAGCGCGATGGCCGAGGCCCCGGCGGCTGAGCCCGCCACGCCGGAGGAGCCGGCGCGCGCCATGCTCGCGGTCTGCGCCCAAGCGGGGGCGCCGGGTATCGTCACGAGGATGGAGACGATCACGGCGGCGGCGACGGCGCGCATCGGGAGTCGGGAAATCATGTTGGAGCCCTTTCCTGGCCGAAAAAGTTGACGACGGTCAAATTCTACGCGCTAGCGCTCCCTAAAGGAGTGGGCCGAACGGGACGAAAGGGCCCAGGCATTGGTCCCATGCGATGAAGGGACTTTTAGGAGCGTCGGGGGCGCAGCGCGGCGTCGGCGCAGTAAAGGGCGACGCCGGCCCAGATCAGCACGAAGCTGAGCAGGCGCTCGCGGGACAGCGGCTCGCCGAACGCGAACACCGCGATGAGAAACTGCAAGGTGGGCGAGACGAACTGCAGAAAGCCCATCGTCTTGAGGTCGAGGCGCCGCGCGGCTTCGACGAACCACAGCAGAGGCAGGGCCGTGACGCCCGCTCCGCCCGCGAGCAGCAGCCAGGTGCGCGCGTCGGCGGGCGGGCGCCCGTGCGCGGCGAGCCAGGCGATGCCCAGCACCGAAGGCACGGTCAGCACGAAGGTCTCGAAGGCGAGCCCGGTGAGCGCGTCGACGGTCGCCTTCTTGCGCAGCAAGGCGTACAACGCGAAGGTGCCCGCGAGCGTCAGAGACAGCCACGGCAGATGTCCGTGGACCTTGACCAGCCACGATACGCCCGCCAGCGCCAGCAAGGCCGCCGCGCCCTGCAGGCGGCGCATGCGTTCGCCGAGAACGACGACGCCGAGCGCCACGTTGACGAGAGGATTGATGTAGTAACCGAGGCTCGAGTCGAGCACCCGGTGGGAGGCGATGGCCCAAATGTAGAGGTACCAATTGACGCCGATCAGGGCCGTCGTCGCGAGCAGAAGCGTGACGACGCGAGGAGCGGCGAGCGCGCGGCGGAGCTCCGGAAGCCGGGAGCGCACGAGGAAAAGCAGGAAGAACGCGGACCACGCGATCCGGTGCATCAGGATCTGCACGGGGGGAACGCGCGCGAGCAGGCGCCAGTACAGCGGGCTCAGGCCCCATAACCCGAACGCGCCCAGTGCATAGAGGACGCCGGCCGCGGTCCGGCTCATCCCAGCAGGGCGGCGAGGCGTTCGTCGGCGCGGTCGAACTCGGCCTCTGCGCCGGGGCCGACGACCGTGTAATGCCCCATCTTGCGGCCGGGACGCGCCTGCGGCTTTCCGTAGAGGCATAAGGTCGCGCCCGGGATGGTTTCGATTGCGGTCCAATCCGGCGCGCCCTTCGCCCACAGGTCGCCGAGCAGGTTGACCATGATCGCGGGCGCCCGCTGCGCGACGGAGCCCAGAGGCAGTCCGCACACCGCGCGCACGTGCTGCTCGAACTGAGAGGTCTCGCAGCCGCCGAGCGTGTAGTGGCCGCTGTTGTGCACGCGCGGGGCGATTTCGTTGACGAGCAAGCTCTCGTCGTGCAGGAGGAACATCTCGACGGCCATCACGCCGACGTGGCCCAACGCCCCGGCGATGCCGGTGGCGAGCGCCACGGCGGACGCGGCGACGTCCTTCGGAATACGGGCCGG
>JAYTIP010000076.1:0-2965 GCA_043731745.1 Elusimicrobiota bacterium
CCTTCCGCGCCGGGGCCGACGACTACCTGATCAAGCCGTTCGACTCCGTGCGCCTGTTCAAGAAGATCGAGAAGGTGCTGGCCGCTCCGTGAGCCGAGCGCCGCTCGCCGCCGTTCTGCTCCTGCTCGCCGCTCCCTCCGTCCGCGCCCTCGAGGCCGCCGCCGCGAAGGTGGACATCACGCCGGACCTCGCGACGGAGAAGGTCTGGATCGCGGGCTTCGGTGCGACCGGCCGCAAGCCCGCCGGCGTCCACGATCCGTTGTACGCGCGCCTCGTCGTCCTGCGCGAGGGGAAGACGACGCTGGCTCTCGTCGGGCTCGACCTACTCGGGTTCTACTTCAACGACACGAAGGTCCTGCGCGGGCGTTGGGAAAACGGCAATCCGGACCGGAAGCTGTTCGTGCACGCGACGCACACCCATTCCGGTCCCGACACTCTCGGTCTCTGGGGCCCGCGCGTCGGGAAGACCGGAATCAACCCGAGGTACATGGCGCGCATCGAAGCGCGCATCGCAGAGGAGCTCGCGCGCCTGGAAGGGGGACTCAAGCCGGCGACGCTCACGGGCGGGCACGGCACCCTCGATCCGCGGGGCCTGTGCCGCGACTCCCGCGATCCGCAGGTCATCGACCCGAACCTGGCGGTCCTGCGCGTCAAAGGCAGAGACGGGCGCGCTCTCGCAACGATCGTCAATTGGTCCTGCCATCCCGAGGTGATCGGCCGCGAGAACAAGCTGCTCACGGCGGACTATCCGGGCCCCCTGTGCGCGCGCGTCGAGGAAAAGACCGGCGGCGCCTGTCTGTTTCTTAACGGCGTCATCGGCGGCCTGATGACGCCCGACACCAAGCTCGAGACCTTCGAGGAGGCCGCGCGCATCGGCGCGACGGTGGCCGACGCGGCGCTCGCGCTGAAGACCGCGCCTGGCCCGTCCGCGCTCTCCTATCGCTCCGAGCTCGTGCGCGTGCCGGTCGAAAACTCCCGCTACCTGCTGTTTCTGTACGCGCTGACTTACGGCCACACCCTCTACGACGCGTCCGGCGCGGCGCTGCCGCCCTCGCGCGCCTGGACCCTGTCCTTGCGCCATCTGCTCTTCGGGTTACGGGAGGACCAGCGCCCTCAGGTGGAAACCGAGGTGTCGGTGCTCGACATCGGCCCCGCACGACTGCTGGGCATGCCCGCCGAGGTGTTCCCGGAGCTTGCGATCGGGGGCTATGACGGGAAGTACGCTTTCGGTTCGCCGGTCGTCGATCCGGCGGGTGCGGCGCGCGACCTCGCCTCGGCGCCCAAGGGGCCGTACCTGCGCGACCGGATCAAGGCGCCGGTGCCGATGATCGTCGGCTTGGCTAACGACGAGCTCGGCTACCTCGTGCCCGCCTACGACTTCAAGGTGCGTCCGGGCAAGCTGATGCTTCCGCGCTGGCCGGGGCATTACGAAGAGACCAACTCGATCGGGCCTTCCGCGACGAAGCTCCTGACCGAGGCCGCCGCGCGTCTATTGAAGGAAAAGCGTTAGCCGGTAGGCCGCGAAGGACAGCGCGTAAGCGAGGCCGAACAGAAAGCTGAACTGCATGGCGGGGATCTTCCAACCTCCGGTCTCGCGGCGCACGGTGACGATCGTCGACACGCACTGCAGCGCGATCGCGAAGAAGATCAGCAGGCTCACCGCGGTCGCCACGGTATAGCGGCTGGTGCCGTCGGGGTTTTTGGCGTCGCGCAGCGCCTGGATCAGTCCCTCGGAGGCGTGCGACTCGCCGCCGAGCGCGTAGATGGTGCCGAGCGTGCCCACGAACACCTCGCGCGCCGCTAAAGCGGAGAGCGAGGCCACCGACACGCGCCAGTCCCAGCCGAGCGGTCGGAAGACGGGTTCGATGAGGCGTCCGGTGCGGCCCAGCACGCTGCCCTCGATGCGCGCCGCGGCCAGCCGGCCCGTCACCGTGCGCTCGCGGACGGCGTCGACGGGGCGGGCCGCCTGCACCGCGACGAGTTCGGCCTCGATGGGCGCCAGTCGTGCGGCGTCGCGCGGGAAGGCGGCCAGGGCCCAAAGGACCAGGCTCAAGAGGAAGATCACCTGGCCCGCGCGGGAGAGGAAGTGCCAGCAGCGCGCCCAGACATAGCGCACCAGTTCTCGCGCGCTCGGAACTCGATACGGAGGCAAGATCGTCGCGGGGGAGGGGTGCAGCTCGTGCAGCGAGGTGAATTTAAGCGCAAGCGCGAGCGCGAGCGCCATCATGACGCCGAAGGCGTACATCGCGGCCATGACCACGCCCTGGCCGTTGAACCCCCAAGGACGGAAGGCCGCCGGCACGAAGGCGGTGATGAGCAAGGTGTAAACCGGAATGCGGGCCGAGCAGGTCATCAGCGGCGCCAGAAGTATCGTGACGATACGGCGCTTCTCGTTGGGGATGGTGCGCGTGGCCATGATGCCCGGGATCGCGCAAGCGAAGCTCGACAGGAAGGGGATGAACACGCGCCCGTCGAGGCCGAAGGGGCGTAGCGCGCGGTCGACCATCGCGCCGGCGCGCGGCAGATAGCCGCTTTGCTCGAGAAAGCCGATCATCGTGAATAGGATCGCGATCTGGGGGACGAAGACGACGACGGCCGACACGCCGGGGATCGCGCCGTCGCACAACAGGCTCGAGAGCATGCCGGCGGGCAACGCGCCGCGCAGGGCGTCCGCGCACGCGCCGAGCGCGCCCGAGAGCGCCTCCATGACGGGCTTTGCGCCAGTGAACAGGGCTTGAAAGAGCAAGAACATCGTCGCCGCCAAAATGAAAGGACCCGCCACTGGGTGCATCAAGACGCGATCGATGCGGATCGAGCGCGCCAAGGTCGGGAGAACGGCCCGGTGCGGCCAGGTGACGGAAGACGACGACGCCCGGCGCGCCGTCTCCACCGCCGCGTCTTGGAGGGCGTGGAGCTTTTTCTTGGTCGCGCGCCGAAAATCGACGCTCTCAGAAAGGTCGGAGCG
>JAYTIP010000077.1:0-5269 GCA_043731745.1 Elusimicrobiota bacterium
ACACTCGCGGGCTCGGAGTTTTTTCAGAAGGCCGCGGCGAACTGGCTCGTCAAGTACGGCGGCGAAGTCACGGCGGGCACGACGCTCATGGTCACGCAGGAGAAGATCCGGCAAGTCTTGAGCAACATGGCGGCGACGGCCGCGGCCAAACCCGAGCTGCTCATTTCCGGCGACAAGGGCATGGACGCGCTCCTTGATGCGGGCATCCGCGGCGCGGCGGGCATGGGCCTGATGGCCGCCCCCGGCGCGATGCTCCACGGCGGAGGCGAGTACCTCAAGACGCGCGAGGAGAAGATCGGCCAGGCCAAGACGGAAGCGCGCATCCAGGCCGATCTCGCGGGGAAACCCGGGGCCGAGACGCTACTGCCTACTTCTTCGACTGAGGGTGCTTCGGCGGGGGAGGCCCCGGCCGGAGGGCAAGAAAACGCTTTGCCTGCTCCGCGAACGGGAGATGGGGAAAATCCTCAAGGAACTTCTGGAGGCGAACCTCAAAAGGTTGTTCCACTCCCTGATAGCGTAGCCGAACATCCCGCTTTTGTCAAGTCCGTCGCCCTGGCCGAGCCCCATCTCGGCGGCATCGACCCGGCCGACAAAGAAGGGGTCATCGCCGCGTCCAACCAGATCACCGATGAGCACCACGATTTCCGTAATGAGGTCTCCGTCGCCTGGGGCCGCGACCAGGCCGGGCTCGAGCCCTTGGCCGAGGGCGAGAAGCAGGCGATGTCGGAGAAGATGAAAGCGCAGGCCGAGAAAATGCTCGCGTTGGGCCGGCTCGCCAAGATCCTCCACGACCCTGAGACCGCGCTCCCGTATTTCCAGGCGCTCGACGAGGGCCGCTCGGTCGAAGGGATGAAGGCCCCCGTCGACCCTTACGATCTTCGACTCCCTGAGAACCCCGAGGGCAAGAAGCCGACCGAGATGCTTCCTAAGGAATCGGGCGCCCAGCCGGCCGACCGGCTCCCGCAGACCTCGGGCGCGGAGAAGACGCTCGACGCCTACGAGCAGGGCCACGCCACGCCCAAGGACGTCGTCGAGTCCGTGGCCGCGGAATTGCCGAAATCGGCCGAGGACACGGGCGGAACATCGGCCGAGCGCGCCGCGATGCAGGAAAAGACTGTCGAGGTCGCGCGCGAAGCGGCGGTCAAGAAAGTCGACTCCGACATCACGCGCGTCGACTCCGACCTCGAAGATCTCTACAAGCGTCGCCGGCAACTCGCGTCGAAAGGCGCGCCGCTTGCGAACATGGACCGCCAGATCAACGCGCTCCTCGATCACAAAGAAGGGCTCCTCAAGAACGTGGCCGATCTCAAGACCGTCGCGGCGAAGGAGCTCGGCCGGGCGCAGAAGCTCGAGATGACGGGCGGCACTCTCGCCGACGCCGTCGACGAGGCGTTCAAGAAAGGCGGAGACGAAGCCCACGCGCAGGCCAAGGCCGAGCGGGCGGTGGCCGAACAGGAATTCAAGAACGCCAAGGGCAAACTGCGCGCCGAGGCCAAAGAGCGCGTGGACGCCGCGCGCGCCAAGATGGAGGCCATGGCCGAGAATCTCAAGTCGCGCCCCAAGCTCCTCAAGGAGATCGCGGCGGAGAACGGGCTGACGGGCGCCGAGGTCCGCAAGCTCCTCAAGGATTCGCCGTCGACCATGCTCATGTCCGACCGCAAGTTCGCGGAGTTCGTCGAGAATTTCAAGGCGAAGGCCGAATACGCGAAAGAGTGGAAAGCCGAGCGCGAGAAGCTCCAGGTCGTGCAGGATAAGCAGAACATCCAGAAAGAGAACTACGTCCGCAAGCTCCACGATCTGCCGCCCGTCAAGGACATGACGATCCCACAGCTCCAGAAATATGCCGACATCCTGGCGCAGTACGACGCCAACGATACGGCGTTGCCCCCGTCGCGGGTCAAGGCGCTCGAGACGACCCGCTACGCGGGTGCCAAGACCGCCAACGAAGTGCTCAAGAAGGAGCAGGCGCTCACGGGCCGGCCCCTCACCGATTTCAAGAACGTCGCGATTCCCAAGCGCGCGGCGATGACGCCCGACCCGCACTTGGTCGAGATGCACCCCGTCCTGCGCACCCTCGTCGAGATGGCGAAGGTCGCCAAGGAGAAGGGCAACGCGCTCTTCACCAAGTTCGAGGAGCCACTCGACAAGTTGGCCGCGGACGCCATCGCTTCGCGCCGCAAGCAGATGAGTCTGGGGCAACGCCTCATCGACGTGCTCGCGCCGCAACAGAAAGAGATGATGGCTTTCGTCGAGGAAAAGGACCCCGCCAAGAAAGCGGAACTCGGCAAGAAGCTCACGCCCGAGGAACATGCGCTCCTCGATCATTGGGAGCTTTTCCGCTCCGGCGCGCAGGACTATCTCCAGAAGACGGGCGAGCTCGAGAAGTCGCGCTTCGGCAAGGACTACCTCCCGCACGTCTCGCGCTCGTGGCCCGAGCTTCTGCGCGAATTGCCGGAGAAGGGCCTCAAGAAGACGCTCGCGGAGTTCATGCCCGAGGACAAGAACGCCGCTTTCGCCGACGCCCAAGGCAACATCTTGGGTCTGCGCAAGTTTTTCAAGCAGACGCTTTTCCGCACGGGCGAACTTGAGCCCTCGAAGAACATCGTCGAGGCCATGCGGGGCTACGCCGATCAGTTCTACCGCAAGGTCGCCCTCGACGAGATGGTGCCCACGATCGACACGCTCGTCCGCGCGACCGGCACCCTCGACAAGACGGAGTCGGGCAAGCAGTTTAACGACGCGCTCCAGGGCTTCGTCAAGGACTACCTCAACAACAAGAAGGGCATCAACAACTCGACCGGGATCGCGGGCGAATTGGCCGAGCCCGCGCTGCGCTTTGCGCAGGCGATGGCGTCGATCAAGTACATCGCGCTCAACATCCCGCTCCAGGCGACCGTCGCGACGAAGGAAGCCGCGAGCACCTTCATGGCCTTGGGCGGCTACGACTATGCCGCGGCCAAGCTCCTCAAGCGCACGGCGGCAGGGCAAGCGATCCTCGAGAAGTACAGCGGCTTCGTCGGCAAGGGCCCCATCGAATCCTTGACGGCCAGCTCCGACCTCAAGGATTACGTCAACGCCGTCGGTTACGGCACGTTCTCCTGGGTGCACAAAACCGCGATGGAAGACGTTCTCCTCGGGAGCATGACCAAGGAAGAGATCAAAGCGCAGACGATCAGTCCCGAACGCCTGGCGCAGATCGAACTCAACGCCGGCCGCTGGCTCAACCTCCACGACATGAAGAGCGTTGTCGGCTCCTCGGCCGTGGGGTCGACGCTGACCCAGCTCAAAGGATGGGCGGTGCCGCCGCTCTTGTCCATCGCCGAGGACGCAGGGGCCCTCGCGAAAACCGTCACCGGCAAGGGGAAGCTCAACCCCGTGCAGAGTCGCGAACTCCTGCGCTTGGGTGAACTCGCCGTCGGCGCGGTCTTCGTGCGCTCGGTGATGAGCAAAGACATGGAAGACGATTCGTTCGTGGGCCAAGCGATTCGCTACACGCGCCGCGACATCATCTCCGTTTTCCAGGCGCTCGAGCCCAAGATGTTCCTCTCGGTCGCCGTCGGCCCCGAGCTGGTCTTTAAGATCGCCAACGATCTGACGCTTCTCCTGCATCTCGAGGAGTACAAGAACAAGGAAGGGTACAAGGGCGTCGATGCCTTGTCGCGCGATCTCACTCCAGCGATGCTCAAACAATTTAAGAAGAAGGAGAACTGACCATGTCCGTCACCAATACCAGCGTCTACGTCGAGCAGGCCGGCAACGGCGTCAAGGTCGCGTTCGACTTCGCCTTCAAGATCTTGGCGTCGACCGATCTCGTCGTCAAGAAGAAAGCGGCGGACGGCACCTACGGCGCCGCCCTCACGCTCAACGTCGACTACACCGTCGCCTTCGATTCCACCGCGGAGACCGGCACCGTGACGTACACGGTCGCCCCGGTCAACGGGGGTGCCTCGAACATCGACCGGGCCACCGCGCTCACGCAGGCAACCTCGCTTCCGCGCGAAGGTGCCATGCCCGCCAAGTCCATCGAGACGATGGTCGACAAGGTGACACTCGCCGTTCAAGAGCTGACCGAGCGCGTCTCCCGCGCGCCTCTCCAGCCCATCGTGCCGCCCGCACCGGGCGCGCTTACAATCGCCGCCCCGGCCGACCGCCGAGCGATGATCTACTCCTCGGCGGGCGGCGGCCTCTTCAACATCGTGCCGTCGACTTATGACCCCGACACCCTGCAAGCGGCGGCGGCGGCTTCGGCGACGGCGGCGGCGGCGTCTGCCGCGTCTGCGTCGGGTTCCGCTTCCTCGGCTACGGCGTCGGCGGCGGCCGCTTCGGCCTCTGCGGCGGCGGCGGCGGCTTCGGCCGCCACGCTCGCGGCGTCTGAATCTTCGGGCACCTTGGCCGCACGACCGGCCGCGCCTGCGAGCATCATGTACTACTACGCGACCGACGACGGGTCCTACTCGAAGTACGTGCCGTCGGCCGCGCGCTGGTTCTTACTCGGATAAAGGGGAAATATGAATAAACTTCTACTCGGTCTGCTTCTCGCCGCGACCTCTGCGCGGGCGGGCACGAACTACAACCTGGAGCAAGGCACGTCCTCGACGACCATGCGCGTCGCGGGCCGCATCCAGGTCTCCGACCCGGCTTCGCCTTACGGCACGACGATCTTGCTCGACGGCAAGACCGGCGGTGTTATCACGGCGACGACGTTGGTGGGCGCGCTCAACGGCAGCAACCTCGTCAACGGGACGGTGACGACGGGCAAACACGCCGCGGATTCCGTGACCACGAGCGCGATTCTCGATGCTTCGGTCACTACCGGGAAGCTCGGTAGCGGGGCCGTGACGACGGGCAAGCTCGCGACCGACGCCGTGGCCTCGAACGCCATCCTCAACGGCGCGGTCACGATGGCGAAGCTCGCGACGAGCGGCACCTTGCCGGCGCTAGATGGATCGGCCCTCATCAACGTCACGGGCACGGCGACGCCGGTCTCGACGCACACGTTCATCACGGCGAGCGGGACCTTCACGACTTGGACGAACACCCGGCAACTTCACGGACGATGTTGGTCGGGCGGCGGCGGCGGCGGCTCGGGCCTCGGGATCACGGGCGCGGCGGCGCAGATCGGCGGCTCGACGGTATTTGACGTTTTCCGCGCGACGGGCGGCGCGGCTGGCGGAGACTATAACGGGACCGTCCGTGGTTCCCCTGGCATCTCGGGGTACGCGTCTGGCGTCTTCGTCAGCTCCACGGTTATTTACACGCAGGGCACGTC
>JAYTIP010000078.1:0-22773 GCA_043731745.1 Elusimicrobiota bacterium
TCCTTGGCGTAGTCTTCCGCGTCGCGCTGCTTCCAGCCCGCCCACAGGCGCATGAGGTACTGGCGGCACTCACGCCGGCCGACCTCGCGGCACAGGGAGATGTAGCTCGCGAGGACGGTCTTGCGGTAGCGGTGGTAGTCGGGCTGGGAGCGCCACACGCCGCTCGACAGCGAGATGAAGTGCTCGTAGGCCGCGCGCGCGGGCTGGCGTCCCTGGGCGACGGGGATCACCGCCCACCACTCGTCCTCAAAGCGGAAGTCCACCTCCGAGGTCAGGCGCAGGAAGACGACTTCGGCGGGATCGCCGACGACGAGCGCGTCGCTCCAGGGAAGCACGGCGACCGGCGGCTTGCTCGCGTCGTAGCCCTTCGCGGTCTTGCCGCGCTCCGCGATGAAGCGGTCCAGGGCCAACCGCACGTCCGGCTTCCAGCGTCCGGCCATGAGTCGCTGCGTGACGGGAACGGTGGACATGGCGGGCTCGACCTCTTCGGTCTCGATGGCCGTCTTCGGCTTCATGCGGAAATTCTTCGGCTTACGCGCGCGCGCGGGCGCCGCCGCGAAACTCAGCAGCGCGAGAAGGAGACAATTCTTCAACAGAATTTTCGTCATCGTCGTCGAGCAATGTTATAAAATAATCACGACGACAAACTCCCGCACGGGACAAAGACCAAGGGTAAAATGGCCAACATCAAGAAGAGCGAATTGCTCAAGGAACAGATCGAGCACTTCGACATCACCAAGCACGACATGCGCCCCGTCGTCGAAGCCTACTCGAAGATGGCTTTCTCCGCCCGCGACCTCGCGCGCGCGAGCGAGATCTACGAGAAGATGCTCGCCGATAAGGAGTGCGGCATCGTCCTCTGCCTCGCCGGCTCGTTGTTCTCCGCGGGGCTCAAGAAGATCGTGTGGCAGATGATCGAGAGCAACATGGTGGACGCCATCGTTTCCACCGGGGCCAACATCGTTGATCAAGATTTCTTCGAGGCCCTGGGCTTCAAGCACTACAAGGGCTCGAAGTGGCTCGACGACATGGCGCTGCGCAACGCGCGCGTGGACCGCATCTACGACACCTTGATCGACGAGGACGAGCTCGGTCAGTGCGACAACACGATCTCCGACATCATCGGCACGCTCAAGCCGAAGCCGTACTCCTCGCGCGAGATCGTCGAGGAGCTGGGCAAGTACCTCGTGAAGAAGGCCAAGGTGAAGGACTCGATCGTGCTCGCCGCCTACAAGAAGGGCGTTCCGATCTTCATCCCGGCGCTCTCCGACTGCTCCGCGGGCTTCGGGTTCCTCCACCACCAGTGGCATAACCCCGAGAGCCACGCGTCGATCGACTCGGCGAAGGACTTCCGGGAGCTCGTGCGCGTGAAGCTCGCCTGCGGCGACACCGGCCTTCTCATGATCGGCGGCGGCGTACCCAAGAACTTCGCCCAGGACATCACCGTCGGCGCCGAGATGATCGGGCTTGAGCCCATCATGCACAAGTACGCGGTGCAGATCACCGTGGCCGACGAGCGCGACGGCGCGCTGTCCGGCTCGACTCTGCGCGAGGCGTGCTCGTGGGGTAAGGTCGCGGTCACCGACGAGCAAATGGTCTTCGCGGAAGCCACCATCGCCCTTCCGACGCTCGCCTCCTACGGCTACCACAAGGGCAGCTGGAAAAAGCGGCGCGAGCGCCGCTTCAACGCGCTGCTCAACGACGTCAACGCGAAGATTCCCGCCGCGCTTCGCTAAAATCACATGGGTCGGGTCTATTCCGACCTTAAGACCGCCGAATACGGCGCCTCGGGACACCCCGAGGCGCCGTTTCGTGTAATAAACACCTCGGCCATGCTCCAATCGGCCGGGCATAAGATCGAAAGGCCGTCGGTCCAGTCCTCCGCCGTTGACGTCGGTTTGCTCCACGGCGAGGGCCACCTCAATTCTATTCGTCTGGGCACCTACGCCGATGCGGACACGCCGTTCTACCCGAGCATCGCCGACATCGCTTTGATTTCCCTCTCGGGCGCGCTGTCCGCCGCCGATTCGGCGATGAAGGGCGAGCCCGCCTTCTCGCTCATGCGCCCGCCGGGCCATCACGCCGGCAGGGACCGCGTCGCCGGCTTCTGTTATCTCAACAACATCGCGCTGGCCGTCGCGCGGCTTCAAAAAGCCAAGCCCGGCCTCAAGGTCGCCATCGTCGACTTCGACGTGCATCACGGCGACGGCACCGAGTCCTTGGTGCTGGGCCGCGAGAACACGACCTTCGTGTCGTTGCACCAGTACCCTCTTTATCCCGGCACGGGCCTCGACACACGCGCCAACTGCTGGAACATCCCTCTCGAGGCGGGCACGGACGGAAGCGCTTGGCTCGAGTCGTTCGAACCCGTCTTCGGACTTCTCCTCGACCAAAAGCCGGATATTCTCGCCGTATCCGCCGGCTTCGACGCGTACAAAGAGGATCCGATCGCCGGCCTCAAGCTCGACAAAGCGACCTTCAAGAAAATCGGCTCGTTGTTGGCGCAATCGAAGCTCCCCCGCTTCGCCACGCTCGAAGGCGGCTACTCCGAGGATCTGCCCATTCTCGTCGAGAGCTTCCTCGACGGCTTTTTCTAGTTCCGGCCGAAACACTCTTTTTTTTAGTTCGTTGCTTTTAAGCAACGGAGATCGATTCGCGACATTCGTTGCTTAAACGCAACAAACCCAAATAGTCGTTGGCCCCGGCCGCCCCTGAATTCTCCCGTTTGCTAGAATCAGCCATGCTCGACTTCGACCCGAACGCCGCCCCCGACGCCGACTCCGGCGTCTTCGGTCTTCCTCACGAGGAAAAGGACTCCGCGTTGGTTTTGCTTCCCGTGCCTTGGGAGGCGACGACCTCTTACGGCGCCGGAACCTCGGACGGGCCGGCGGCGATTCTTGAAGCCAGCGGCCAGGTCGATCTCTTCGACGGCGAGGTGCACAAGCCCTACGAGCCCGGAATCTTCATGCGGCCCGAGTCGAAGGAGGTGCGCGGGTGGAATAAAACCGCGAAAGCCGCCGCGCAGAAGATCATCAAGGTCGGCGGGCGCATCGAAGGAAACAAGGCCCTTCAAAAGACCCTTAAGACCGTCAACGACCTCGGCGGCAAGCTCAACGACTGGGTTTACCGCGAGACCTCGAGCCTGATGAAGTCGGGGAAGATCGTCGGAATCGTCGGCGGAGACCACTCGGTGCCCTACGGCGCCTTCAAGGCGGCCGGCGAGAAGTTCGGGGAGTTCGGAATTTTACACTTCGACGCCCACTCGGATACCCGAGTGGCTTATGAAGGCTTCACCTGGTCGCACGCCTCCATCATGTACAACGCGATGGAGAACATTCCGCAGATCACCCGCCTCGTGCAGGTGGGCATCCGCGACTTTTGCGAGCAGGAGTACGAGTTCACGCGCGCCTTGGGCGCGCGCGCGAAGGTGTTCTACGACCGAGATCTCTCCCGCCGCCGATTCAACGGCGAAACTTGGGCGACGACCGCGTCGGAAATCGTCGCGGCGCTGCCCCCGCAGGTCTGGATCTCCTTCGACATCGACGGTCTCGATCCCAAGCTGTGTCCGCACACGGGCACGCCGGTTCCCGGCGGCTTAGAACTCGCCCAAGCGGTGTACTTGATCGGCATGGTCGCGCGCTCCGGCCGAAAGATCATCGGCTTCGACCTCAACGAGGTTTCCCCCGACCCGGACGGCAAGGATGAGTGGGACGCCAACGTCGGGATGCGGCTGCTTTATAAGCTCGTCGCTTGGACCTTCGTCAGCCGCGGCCTGCGCAAAGCGCACGAATGAAGATTCTCGTGGTCATGGGCACCCGGCCCGAGGCCATCAAACTCGCTCCCGTCGTCGCCGCCTTGCGCCGCCGCAAAGGCCTCAAGACCTTCGTGTGCGCGACCGCCCAGCACCGTGAACTGCTCGATCAGGCCCTTCGCCTATTCGATCTCAAGCCCGACTTCGATCTTAACTTGATGCGCCCGGGCCAGACCCCGGACGCCGTCGCCCGCCGCGTGCTGACCAAGCTCACGCCGCTTCTCGCCCGCCTCAAGCCCGACCTCGTGGTCGTTCAGGGCGACACCACGACGGCCGCCGCGGCCGCGTTGTGCGCGTCGGAGCGAGGCATTCCCGTCGCCCACGTCGAGGCGGGCCTGCGCTCCCACGACTGGAACGATCCTTTTCCGGAGGAGCGGAACCGCGTCGTCATCGACGCGATCGCCTCGATCGTGTTCCCCCCCACCGCGGGCGCGCGCGCCAATCTCGGGCGCGAAAAAATGAACGGCCGTCTCTCAATCCTGACCGGAAACACCGTCGTCGACGCCCTCCGCCGTGCCCGGCCCTCTCGGGCGCCGCGCGGTCCGCGCGAGGTGCTCGTGACTTTGCATCGCCGCGAGATTCACGGAGCTCCCCTGCGGCGAGCCTGCGCGGGCCTCCTCGCCCTCGTCGAGAAGCACCCGGAGCTCCGCCTCGTCTGCCCCGTCCATCCAAACCCGGCGGTGCGCCGGGAAATGAACCGGCTCGTTCATCCGCGCATCCGCCTCGTCCCCCCGCTCACCTATCCGGAGATTCTCGCCCTGCTCAAGCGCGCGCCGTTCGTCATCACGGACTCCGGCGGCCTGCTCGAAGAGGCGGTGAGCCTGGGCAAGCCAGTTTTGATCGTGCGCGCTAAAACCGAGCGCCCGGAATCCGTCGCGCGCGGCGCCGCCGTGCTCGTCGGTTTGAATCCGAACAGGCTCGCTTCTTGGACCGGGAAGCTGTTGAAGAGTGCCCCGCGACGGCGTCGAATGAGCCGCGCGCGAAACGCGTACGGCGACGGGCGCGCGTCCCATCGCGTGGCCGCCGGGATCGCCCACTGGTTCGGCCTGGCGCCGAGACCCAAGGACTGGAGACCATGATTCACATCCTGCACGTCGTCGGAGCTCGTCCTAATTTCATCAAGGCCGCTCCGGTTCTGCGCGCGCTGGCGGCGAAGAAGGGAGTGCGCCAGACGCTCGTACACACCGGCCAGCACTACGACTTGAACATGTCCGATGTTTTCTTCCGCCAGCTCGGCATGCCCGCGCCCGACGTGTCGCTCGGCGTCGGCTCGGGCTCGCACGCCGCCCAAACCGCGCAGGTCCTGCTCGGTCTCGAACCCGTCCTGCTCGAAAAGAAACCCGACGCCGTCGTCGTCTACGGCGACGTGAACTCGACGATGGCCGCCGCACTCGCCGCGGCCAAGCTGCGCATCCCCGTCGTCCACGTCGAGGCCGGGCTGCGCTCCGGCGACCGCGAGATGCCCGAGGAGCTCAACCGCATCATCACCGACTCCATTTCCGATCTTCTCTTCACGCCCTCCAAAGACGGCGACGCGAACTTAAAGAAGGAAGGCGTTCCCGCCGGTAAAATCGTATTCGCCGGCAACGCCATGATTGACACCTTGATCCGGATGCTCCCCGCCGCCAAGCGCCCAACTGACTTGAGCCGGCTTGATCGCTACGTGCTGGTGACCTTGCACCGGCCCGCCAACACCGACGATCCCGCGACGCTCAAGCGACTGATGGGAGCGCTCGCCAAGATTTCGGCCTCGACCACCGTCGTGTTTCCCGTCCATCCCCGCACGCGCAAGCGGCTGGCCGACGCCGGCCTGACGGCCCCCGCCGGCGTGGCACTCATCGAGCCGCTCGGCTACCTCGAATTCCTCGCCCTGCAGCGCGACGCGGCGCTCGTAATCACGGACTCCGGCGGGATACAAGAGGAAACCACTTTTCTCGGCGTGCCCTGTCTAACCGTGCGAACGACGACCGAACGCCCCATCACGGTGACGGCCGGGACCAACAGGCTCGTGAAGGACTACGCCGCCCTCCCTCGCGAAGCGGCCGCGGCGCTCAAGCGTCCGCGCAAAGCCGCGAGGCCTCCAAAGTATTGGGACGGCAAGGCCGGAGAGCGGATCGCGAAGGCCCTGGTCGAGCGGTTTTCTCAGCGCCGCGCGGCGTAGACGGCTTCGTAGGCCGCGATCGTCTGCTTGGCGGCGCGGCTCCAGGAGAAGTCCCGGCAGCGCTCAAGTCCGCGTGCGATCAGCTTCGCACGCAACGGCTCGTCGAAGGCGACGGCCTCCATGGCGCGGGCCATGTCCTCGGGCGTCGCATCGGCGTGAAGGCCCGCGTCGGCCACGATTTCAGTTTGCGCGCCGCCGCGGGCGGCGACGGTCGGGATTCCGCAGGCCATCGCCTCGATGAGCGGCAGGTGAAATCCCTCCAGCGACGACGCGGAGACATAGGCGGCGGCTTTCTGGTAGTACGGGTGGACCTTGGACTGCTCGACATTGCCCGCGAAAGTAACGGCGTCCGTCAGCCCTTCTTTGGCGAGCAGGTCTTCGATGATTTTCTGCTCGTCGCCGGGCGCACCGCAGATGACAAAGCGGTGGGGGGCATCGGGGCGGCGCTTCTTAAACAGCACGAAGCCTTCCATCAGGATTTTGGTGTTCTTCGTCGAGCGCGTGACGCCGACGAACAGAAAGTAAGGCTTTTCCCCCGCCGCGCGCGGAGATAAATCGGGCTTGAAGCCGTCAAGCGGAGCCCCGTAATAGACGACCTCGACCTTATTGCCGTCGAGTCCCCAATTTTTGATCGCGGCGTCGCGCGCCACACCCGAGATCGCCAACACCTTGTCAGCCTGCCGCGCCGAGCGGGGCAGAAGCCGGTTGAAGTAAAACTCGTGCCACAGGCCGAAGTGAGTGTCCTCCGCGTAGGCCAAGGTCATGAGCGAGGGCAGACGATCCAAGCGAGGCAGCCAGTTCGAGAAACCGTGGACGAGGTCGGCGCCGAGCTCGCGCAGCTTGCGCTCCTGCCAGCGCAGGCCGGTGAACTCCTCGGCGGGAAGAAGGAGGCGCTGGGGCGCCTTGAATGTTCTGACGCTGAAGTTGGACTGCTTCGGTAGATCGAGCTCGCGCACGCGCTCGGGGTTCGTCCAGAACGAACCGTAAAGTACATATTCGTTCTTCTTATCCTCGGCGGCGAGGGCTCGGACGATCATCTCGGTGTAGCGGCGAAATCCCCCTCCCGCGAGGGCTCCGGTGATCTCGAGCGCGATGCGCATCAGAGGAAGTTGGCCCGGTACCAGGCGACGGTGCGCCACAGCCCCTGCTCGAGGGTCGTCTTCGGCGTCCAACCGGCGTCGCGACGAGCGAGCCGGCCGTCGGCGCGGCGGCGCAAAGTCTTGTCCCAGCCGCGGCGCGGGGTGAAGCCGACCTTGACGGTTTTGCCACAGGCCTCCTGGATCATCGCGGCCAAGGTCTTGATCGAGGTTTCGCGACCAGTGCCGATCGAGTAAACCCTCGGGCCGAGTGTTTTCCGGGATCGCGCGACGGCCAGAGTACCGGCGACGATGTCGTCGACGAAGGTGAAGTCGCGCGTCTCGCTTCCGTCGCCGGTGATCGTCAGCGGCTGGCCCTTCATGACCCGGTCGATCCAGTTGATGATCACATTGCGGTAGCGGCCGGGCCACTCGCCGGGTCCGTAGCAGTTGTAGTAGCGCACGACCCGGACCGGCACGACGCCGAGCTTGCGGTAATACCGGGCGTACAGCTCGCCGGTAAATTTCGAAGCCATGTAGGGCGTGCTGAACCCGTCCGGCAGGCCGGCGTCGAGGTCCCCCGTCAACGACGAGGTCGAGGCGAACAGGAAGCTTTTGAGGCCGCGCATGCGCGCCGCCCCCTCCAGCATGTGGACGGTGCCGAGCGCGTTGGCCCGGAAATCGTCGAGAGGATGATCGCAGGAGTTCTGGTTGGCGAAGAAGGCCGCGAGGTGGTAGATCTCGTCGAAGCCGGGCTTGAGGACGCGCGCGACGGTTTTCTCATCGCCGACGCTGCCGCGGATGAGGCGCGCGGCCTTAGGAATATTTTCCCGGTGGCCCGAGGTCAGGTCGTCGAGGACGGTGACCTTGCAGCCCTCGCGCACGAGTGCTGACACGAGGTTTCCCCCGATGGCTCCCGCTCCTCCCGTCACGAGCACGCGTTTCATCGCTTGAATATTAGCAAGAAAGAAGAGGAGGGCTCCCCCCAAAGGGGGAGCCCTCCCAATAAACGGCCTGATCGATCAGCGTCGGCCGCGGCGTTGCATGCGCTCGCCGCGGTTCTCGCGACGCTCGCCCCGGCGCTCGGTCCGGTCTCCGCGACGCTCGCGGCGCTCGCCCTGCTTTTCCATGCGCTCGCCGCGCTTCTCGCGGTGTTCGCCGCGTTCCTCAAGCTTCTCGCCCTTCTTCTCTAAGCGGTCGGCGGCCTTGTCCTTGCCTTCGGCCTCGAGTTTGTCCGCCCGGTCCTGAAGCTTCTCGCCGCGCTCTTGGAGCTTCTCGCCCTGGTTATCGAGGCGCTCGCCACGCTTCTCACGTCGCTCGCCCTGTTGGTCCATGCGCTCGCCCTTCTTTTCCTCGCGCTGTCCCTGGCGCTCGAGGCGCTCACCTTTCTTCTCAAGCCCGGGCTTGTCGCCCTGCTCCTTCTTGACCTCGCCGCCGCCCGCCGCCGCTCCGTCCTTGGCGCCGTCCTCGGCCCTCACGGACACGGAAAGCGTCAAAACCGAGGCCAGCAACGCCCATTTGAACTTGTTCATGTTGATTGATTCTCCCAGCCCCTCGCGGGGTCTTCTTACTTAGTATACGGCCCATTCGCTCTGAAGTTCGGTGATTTCCGTCACTTACATCAGGGGCGCCCCGGTTTTTTTCTCCCACAGGAGGTTAATCCAGGCTGCGAACCAGGCGACGAGAGCGGTCCCCCCCAGGATGATGGCAAGCGCGTAATGCGCCGGAGGAGGCGGATCCCACTTGAATAGCCAGGTCACCAAACCTTGGGCCGCGCCGGCAGGCGAGTGCATATCGGCCTTCCAGTACCAATGCCATTTGGCGAAAACGGCCGGAGGGCCGCCCGCGGCCGCGAAGGCCACCGCGCCGTTGTAGCCGCTGACGGCAAGGAACATGCCTATGATGAACGCCCCGACCATGGACATGAGCAACACTTCCCAGGAGGAGTCCGCCTCGAGGCCGATGAACGCGGCGACCGCCGCGTGAAGGAGCGCGGCGCCTCCGGCGAGCATCAGCCAGCGGACATAGCTCGGACCGTTGTAGGCCTCTTCCAGAAAAGCGGGCGGCCGGAAGTTTTTTTTCTTATTGTTCAAATGCGCTCGAAGTAGCGGCCGCGCTCCCAGTCCGTGACCGCGCGGTCGTGCGCCGCCTGTTCGGCCTTGGCCGCGTGAAGGTAGTGGGCGTGGACCTCGTCGCCGAAGGCGGCCTTGGCGGCCGCCGACTTCTCGAAGAGGCCGATCGCCTCGTGCAGCGTTTTCGGCACCGGCGAGACCTTCGCTTTGTACGCGTCGCCCGCGAGCTCGGCGGGCGGTTCGAGTTTCTTCTCGATGCCGTAAAGACCCGCGGCGATGGTGGCGGCAAGTGCTAGGTAGGGATTGGCGTCGGCGCCGGGAATGCGGTTTTCGATGCGCAAAGAGTCACCCGCCCCGACGACGCGGAAGCCGCAAGTGCGATTGTCGCGCGCCCAGGCGATGCGTGTGGGCGCGAAGGTCGCGCTCTGGTACCTCTTATAGGAGTTGATGGTCGGCGCGAAAAATAAGGAGAAGTCACGGGCCAAGCTCATCGCCCCGCCGAGGAACCAGCGAAACTCCTTGGTGGGCTTCCCCCCCGCCGAAAAAGCGGACTTGCGACCGGCCTTGTCCCACAGGCTCGCATGAATGTGGCAAGAGGAGCCGGCGAGCTTGTCGCTGTACTTGGCCATGAAGGTGAGCGACGCGCCCTTCTGCATCGCGATCTCCTTGGCGCCGTGCTTGTACACGGTGTGCAGGTCGGCCATCCGAACGGGATCGGAGTACTCGAGATTGATCTCGTGCTGTCCCGGCCCCCATTCACCCTTGGAATTCTCGATGGGCACGCCGGAGGCTTCCATCTGGTTGCGGATTTCCCCCACCACCGGCTCCTCGCGCGTTCCCTGCAGGATGTGATAATCCTCGATGTAGCTGCCGTAATGCTCGAGAGCGGTCCAATTCTTCTTCGCCGCGGACTCGTAGGTCTCGCGCAGCAGGTAGAATTCGAGCTCGGTCGCCATCTTGAGGGACCAGCCCTTCGCCGCGGCGCGGGCGACCTGATCCTTTAATATCTGGCGCGGCGAAACCTTGATCGTCTTCTCGTGGGCGGCGTCGAGCACGTCGGCGACGACGAGCGCGGTCCCCGGCTGCCAAGACAGCGCCCACCACGCCGAGAAATCCGGAATCAAGGCGAAGTCCTGATAACCCTTGTCCCAGCTCGTGAGCGCGAAGCCGGGAACCGGGTCCATCTCCATGTCGACGGTGAGGAGATACGCGCAGGCGTGGGTGCCGTGTGCGGCGACGGCCTTGGCGAAATGCCGTCCGGTGAAGCGTTTTCCAATCCACCGTCCCTGCATGTCGGGCATGGCCACGATGACCGTGTGGAAAGTCCCCTTCTTGATCGCGGCCAGCAAGGACGAGGCGTTATTCATGCGTCGAGTGTAAGATAAAAGCGCAAAACTGTCCAGTGTGGGGTGGGGCAAAAACTTGAAAACATCTAACAGCATCTAACAACACTGAACGGTCTTTAATATGCCTAATCAACAAATTGACGAAGACTTGACAACTTTTCGACCACATGCTAGTATAGGTTAAGTTTTCACGAGTAAACAGTTTGGGGTCGGAAAACACGAGTTTTCACGAGTAAACACGAAATGGCCGAAATAATTGCCGTCGCAAACCAAAAAGGGGGGGTGGGAAAGACAACCACCGCCGTCAATTTAGCCTCCGCTTTGGCGGTTCTGGGTCACGAGACCCTATTGATCGACATGGACCCCCAGGGCAACGCCACCTCCGGGGTGGGGTTTAACAAGCATGAATTCGACCCCAACATGTACGATGTCTTGGTTGACCTCCTTCCCCTGGAAAAGACCATCAAGCAGTCTCCTCTGCCGAAACTGTCTGCGGCAGGAGCAAACAACGATCTGGCTGGGGCGGAAATTGAGCTCGTTTCGGCCTTGGCGCGCGAAAGCCGGCTCAAAGGAGCCCTTTCAGCGGTCAAAAACAAGTTCGCCTTCGTCATCATCGATTGTCCGCCCTCTTTGGGCCTTTTGACGGTCAACGCCCTCAATGCAGCCGATAAAATCGTTATTCCGATCCAGGGAGAGTACTATTCCATGGAAGGACTGGCGCAATTCACAGGGGCTGTGGATAGAGTGAAAAGCGCTTTGAACCCGAAACTTGAAACCGAGGGGGGGGTCCTCACCATGTTTGACTCCCGAATGACCCTATCCAACCAGGTCAAGGATGAAGTGGCCAAGTTCTTCGGGGCCAAGATGTTCCAATCCATCATTCCGCGCAACATCCGGTTGGCCGAGGCCCCGGGGTTCGGCCAAAGCATCTTCCAGTACGACGCCAAGTCCAAGGGCGCCGAGGCCTACATGGCCTTCGCCCGTGAATTCCTGTCCCGTCGCGGCCTGTCCACCCCGCCGGCACCCGTCACTTCTGAAACCACGGAGAATCCTGCATGACCCGCAAAGCTCTAGGCCGCGGCCTCTCGGCCCTTATCCCCGGCGCGCCCGCCCCTGTCTCGACGACCACTGATCCGACGGCGGGAACGCTTTCCGTCATATCGGGGATCACGAAGGTCCCCGTCGACAAGATCCGGCCCAACCACCTGCAGCCCCGCCGCCACTTCGAGCCCGAGGCCCTGACCGAGCTCGCGACCTCGATCAAACAGCACGGCTTGGCCCAGCCCATCGTGGTCTCATACGACCTTTCAACGAGGTCGTATGAGTTAATAGCGGGCGAACGCCGCTGGCGCGCCACTCAGCTGGCCGGCCTGCATGAGATCGATGTGGTCGTCCGCCAGCCGCGCGATGAGAAGCATCGCATGGCGCTGACCCTAATTGAGAATCTTCAGCGGGCCGATCTCAATCCCATCGAGATCGCCCTCGGCTACCTACGCCTCATGAAAGAATTCGGCATCAACCAGTCCGCGCTGGCCGAAGAGGTGGGGAAGTCCAAAGCGACGATCTCCAATACCCTCCGGCTTCTCGAGCTGTCGGAAGAAATTCAAAAGGCCCTGCAGTACGGGCAGATCACCGAGGGTCATGGCCGCGCATTGTTGACCATCACCGAACCCAACCTGCGGCACGCGGTGTTCCAGAAGCTGCTCGCCAATAAGCTCTCGGTCCGCGAGACCGAGGCTCTCGCGCGTGAGATGGAGGCGGGTCCACTCGTCGAGGAGCCCTCCAAGGACAAGAAGGTCGAGGCGAAGCCGGCCGATCTTCGCGCGCTCGAAGATAGCTTGCAACAGGTCCTCGGCACCAAGGTTGTCATTCGTACGAAGAAGTCTGGCAATAAGGGAACGATCCAGATCCACTACTTCTCTTTCGAGGACTTTGATCGTATATTAAAAGTACTTAAAAAATAATGATAATTTCATATTTTGCTCTTGCCGCCGCCATCGTCGCCGGGGCGGCGGACGGCCTCCCGGCGTCCCTGTCGACCAGCACGATCGTTCCCACGATCGTGACCTTGGCGCCGAGCCTGCACGAATACGGCCGCTTCGCCGACGGCGGGCCCGACGCGAACTGGTATGTGGGCTTCAATAACGCCTGGATCATCAAACTACCCGCGGCACCGGCCGGAGAATTTGCTCACGCGTTCATCGGCGCGAAGCTCGGCCGCGCGAAGACCAGGCCCATGCCCGACAAGCCCTGGCTGCGCGAGGTCATTCCCGGAAAAGTGTACGCGGGAATTTCCGCGTCGCCCGCTTGGACTTCGGAGCAAAGCTTTTTCCTAGCGGAGACGCGCGACATCCCGGCCGAGGCCGATCCGCAGGCGCGCGTCGACGGCGTGGGCTCGGGCGAGTGGTTCTGGGCCGAGGTGCCGCTGTCACAGATCAACTTCAACGCGCCCAACTACCTCATCGTCTGGTCGCCGACGAATTATTTCACCAAGGCCTCGAGCGCGCCCATCCTGGCCGCCACCGATCTCGAGGAAACGGGGGGAGAGACGCGCGCCTGGCTCAACCGCTCGATTCAGGGCGTGCCGCCTCGCTCGCGCGGCGCCTCGCTTGAGACGCCGCTCAACACGCTCGCTCCGGCGATCGCGATCAAGCTCGTGCCGCCGGGCCCCGACGAGCCCGCCGTGTCCGTGGCCGATCTCACCGTCGCTCATCTGGGCAAGCATGTGGTCGTGCGCTTTTCCGCCGCGGGCGAGGATGTGGCCGAGGCCTGGGTCGAGGCGTCGCGCGACCAGCTCGAGTGGCAGCGCGTCTCGCGCTTCCTGCGCAAGCCGCCGTATCTGTTCTCTCTGGCTTCCGATAAGACGCCCCTGCCCGGCACCTTCCTGCGCGGGGTTGCGCGCGACATCTCCGGAGCCGTCGGCGTCAGCGACGGCTACATGATTCCCTATGCGCCGCGCTAAAGGCCTCGTCGTCGGCGTCGTCGGGGCCACGGGCATGGTCGGGCGCGAATTCGTTTCGCTCCTCGAGAAGCGACGCTTCCCCGTCGGGGAATTGCGGCCTTTTTCGTCGGGCCGTAAAAAGTCCTCGGTCCGCTTCAAGGACCGCGCGATCAACGCCCCCGGCGTCTCGCTCGAGTCCCTGTCCGCCTGCGACCTCGTCGTCCTCGTCAGCTCCGATGAAGTCGCCCTCGAGCTGGCGCCCGCGCTCGCGAAGAAGGGCGTCTGGGTCATCGACGACAGCGCGGCCTTCAGGCTGAACAAGGCCGTACCGTTGGTCATTCCCGAGGTCAACGGTTCGGCGCTACGCGCCGACCAGCGCTTAATAGCCGGTCCCAACTGCACGATGACCGGGCTCGCCGTGGCCGGCGCTCTCCTTCATAAGACGATCGGAGTCAAAGAAGTCCGCGTCGCGTCCTACCAAGCCGTCTCCGGCGCGGGCAAGGCCGCGCTCGGCGAGCTGTTCGGCCAATACGACTTGCTGCGCGGGACCAAGACCGAGTCCGACGGCCGCGCCCCGGTGCTCGGCCCCGGCAAGTCCTCCGTGCTTCCGCGCGCGATCGCCTACAACGCGATCCCTCAGGTCGGCCGCTTCGGCGCCGACGGCTACTCGGGCGAGGAGACCAAGGTCGCCGCCGAGCTGCGCAAAATCTGGTCGGCCCCGGGACTTAAGGTCTCGGCGACCGCCGTGCGCGTACCCTCGATCCGCGGCCACGCTCTGGCCGCCTGGCTCACTCTCGCCCGTCCGATCACCTTGGCCCGCGCCCGCGCCTTGTTGGCGAAAACCCCGGGCCTCGTCCTGTCGCCCGAGGGGGATTACCCGACGCCGCGCTCTGTCAGCGGCCAAGGCCCCGTGTACGCCGGCCGTCTGCGTCAGGGCGCCGGTCCCAAGGAGCTCGCGCTTTGGATCGTGTCCGACAACCTGCTCAAGGGCGCGGCCCTCAACTCGGTGCAGGTCGCCGAAGAGCTGCGTCGTCGCGGCTGGCTGTAAGTCCTAGACAGCGTCTGGGCCTTTGGGGTAGAATCGGCGCATGAACAACATCACCGCCGTCGTGGCGCTCATGGCCGCTCAGATCGGAGCTCCTCTTCCCGCGCAGCAGGCGCCCGTCGTCGCCCCGGTCGCGATCGTGACGGCTCTCCCCGCCACCCCGCGCGTCGCGAAGGCCGCGGCGTCGAGCTATATCAGCACCAGCGGCTTTCTTCAGGGCTCGGGCTTCATGAGCTGCAGCGCGCCACGCGGCGGCTCGGGCTCGATGAGCGGCTCGGTCAATCTCACCGGAAATCTCTCGGTCCAGGGCCCCAACGGCGAGAGCGGCACCGTCCCGGTCTCCGGTTTCGCGTTCCTCAACGGCTCGTGCACGAACGGCTCGGGCTTCGTCTCGGGCACGGCGTGGGTCGGCGGGAGGGGAACCTTGTACGGCCGCGACGGGAAGATCGCCGGGACCTTGAGCCTCAATTCCCCGGTGTTCATCAACCAGTATGCGTCCTCGTCCTATGTGTTCATCAGCCAGTACGCGACTTTAAGCGGCTACCTCGAGCCCGCGAACTAGCGGGACTTATTTCGCGAGGAGGGCGCGGCTG
The DNA here is from genome assembly GCA_043731745.1 of Elusimicrobiota bacterium. Taxonomy (GTDB): domain Bacteria; phylum Elusimicrobiota; class Elusimicrobia; order UBA1565; family UBA9628; genus GWA2-66-18. Next base: position 15,046 of record JAYTIP010000078.1, read on the forward strand.
ACGGCCGCGTGAAACCAGTGCGGGCCCGTCTCTTCTTCGGGGGAGAAACGCCCGCGCGGCGCTAGGCCTGAACGCGCGCCCCTTCGCACCTGGGCCATCGCCTCGACATCCTCGGCGTCCACCTGGTCGGACAGCCAGCGATTCTCGCGTTCGGCGAACTTCGCGTCGTCCCACGACCAGGCGTACCAGCGGAACAAAGTCTTTTCGGGCTTGCCCGGGATCGGTTCGTAGACGTTGACCGAAAGACCCCACGGGTAATAGTTCAAAGTCAGGTTGGGAAAAAGAAACCACCACAACGCGAACACGCGGCGCCCCTTCGGGTCGCGGAAACGCTCCGGCAGGAGCCTCGGATCAAAGCCGCTCTCGGGGTCCTTCGCGTAGGCCCACTGCAAAGCCGCGCCGTCATGCAGCTCGGTCTTGTAGGACCGCAGGTCGATCGCGTCCGCCAGGCCGGCCGGCGCCTTATGGATGAACTGAACATGGAATTTGTCCATGTAGTTCCACGCGTGCTGCTTCCAGTTTCCGTCGAGCTCGCGCAGATCCCCGGCCTGCGGTCGGCGTTCCAAGCGCTCAAGCGGTAATGAGCCGAGCGAAGCGGAGACCAGCGCCGCGGTCTTCTCAAAAGCGGCACGCGGCTTGCCGAGGCAGGCGAACAACAGGTCTCCGAGGTTTGCCGTCGGAAATTCGGCGAGATGGTCGCACGCGCGGGGAAAATCTCCCGGCTTCGCAGTGAAGCCCGGCTGAGAGAGACACTTGCCAGAGCCGTCGAATTGCCGGCCGTGCTGAGCGCACACGAGCTTCTCCGAGCGACCGGCGCCCTGGACCAGCGGATACCAGGCGTGGGTGCAGACATTGGGCAGCAGCCGAAGCTTCGCGTCGCGCCAGCCGCGCTGGAGGAACAGCGGTTTTTCAATAAGGGAGACGGGGGCGCGGGCGCCGCGCTGCTTGAGGCGTTCGCCCCAGGGGCGAGAGTCGGCACGCGCCGCCTCCCCGGACGCCTCGGGAACGAGAAGCCATTCGCGCGCAAAAATCGTCTTGAGCTCGAGATCGAGAATCTCGGGATCGAAGAAGGCGCGGGCGGGGAGGCCCTCGGCCTTGTCGATCTTCTCGTGAACGAACAAATCCTTCATCGGCCGATGGCGGCTTTGAGAAAATTCGGCAGAGCGAAGCAGCCGGCGTGGATCTCCGCGTTATACCAGCGCAGCTTGAGACCCGACGCCTTCACGCGCGCGGGCTTGAAGTCGCGCAAAGGGTGCAGGCCCTTCGTCGCGAAGGTGAACGCCCACAGGCCCCCGGGATAGGTGAGGTTGTTGAACAGGCACACCTCGACGACCGGGAAGATCGGCTTGGTGATCTTGAAAAGGTTCTTGATCGTCGTGATCTCGTAGAACGGGGAACCGGCCTGGCTGGCGACGATGCCGTCCTCGGTCAGGATCCGCTTCACGTTCTTGTAGAAGGTGGGCCCGAACAGCTCCTTCGCCGGACCGAACGGCTCCGTCGAGTCCACGATGACCACGTCGAACTTTTCGTTCGTCTCCGCCACGAAGGCGACGCCGTCGGCGATGCGCACGCGCGAGCGCTTGTCCGACAGGGCGCGGGCCGTTTGAGGGATGAACTGCTTCGACGCCGACACCACCAATCCGTCGATCTCCACCAAGGTGCAGTGCTCGACCGACTTGTGACGCAGGACCTCTCGCACCGTGCCGCCGTCGCCGCCGCCGATGACGAGCACGCGCCGGGGCTTAGGATGCAGGAACATCGCGGGGTGCGCGATCATCTCGTGATAGACGAATTCATCGCGCTCGGACACCATCGTCATCCCGTCGATCAGCAGCAGGCGGCCGTGACCGGCCGTCTCGACGACCTCGACGGTTTGAAAAGGGCTCTTGCCCTTGAACAGGCGCTTCTTGAGCTTAAAGCTGGTGCGCACGATCCCTTGATAGACCTCGTCGACCCAGACGGTTTTTTTACTCAAAGGACGATCTCCACCGCGGGGGCCGCGCCTTCCACCGGCTTGAAGTGATGGTCGAAGGTCACCTTGTAGCCGCACGAGAGGTTCTGGCGCACCGCGCGCTTGATCGGGTAGTAGCAGCGGACCTTTTGGCGCGAGGCCTGGGGCTGAAAGAGGATCACATCGCACGATTGAGGCTTGAATAAGTCGAGCACGCGCGTGACCGTCTCGTTGGCGTCGCCCTCGACGCAGTTCGTCTCGAAGCTCACATAGGATCCGATCTTCTGCGGCGTGACGTGAATCGTGTAGTACTTCGTGCCGCGGATCGCGTTGAGCGAGTAGCCCATCGGTTCGAAGAGGTAGTCGTCGACCTGGAAGCCGGGCAGGATGGACCAGACGCCCGATTTTTCCTTGATGTAATCCTTTTTGCGCGACGGGCCGGACATGAACACCTTCGAGGCCTGGGGATCGATGCCGTGCATCAGAATCTCGAGCGTCAAGTCTTCGGAGGCGGGAACATAGGGCTTGTCGAGGTGGAAGAGGAAGACGTGATGATCGTCGCCGTCGCCGAAGCGGAAGGACTTGGCGGGCATGAGGTCGCTTAAGCGCCGGCAGTCGTCGAAGAAGTTCGAGGGCTGATACTCCTGGTGATGCGCGTTCTTGCGCTCGTAGACGAGATACTGGAAAGAATCCGTCCCGAAGTCCGTCACCAGTTGATGCACCGCCGCGACAAGATCCGTGCGTCCGCAGGTGATCATGGTCAGCCAGGTGTCGGTCACGAACAGGCTTGATTCCGACAATAGATATGCGTCCATCGACTCATTGGAGATCGTCGACAAGACCTGCGCGTTGGCCTTCGCGACGATGCCCTTCCAGTAGTCGTGTCCTCGCGAGCGCAACGACGGCTGGCCCGGGACCAGCGCCAGCTCCACTTTCTTTTCGGGACCTTCGAAAAACATCTAGCGTTTTCTCCTGTTGCGCGCGGCGACTTCCTTCTCGCGCAGGGCGCGCTCGCCGGCCTTAATGGTCTTCCAGTTGGCCAAGACTTCCTTGGAGTTCTTGAACTTGCGCGTGCGGCCGAACACGTGCGGGTGGCGGCGCATGAGTTTTTCGGCCTGGCTCGCGGCGACCGTGTCGAAATTAAAACGCTTCTTGCCGAGGCGTGCATGAAAGAGGATGTGGAAGAGAAGATCGCCCAGCTCGTCTTCAATCTCGTGCCAATGGCCGCCCTTGAGCGCATCGGCGAGTTCGGCGGATTCCTCGCGCAGGTACGGAATCAGCGATTTGTGGGTCTGCTCGCGGTCCCAGGGGCATCCGTTCGGGCCCAAGAGCTTGGCCACCACGGCGTCGAGCTTCCGGATGCCATTTCCCATGTCAGGGGACCGCGATGCGCTCGGCGCCGAAGAAGGGAACGAGGGCGCGGGGGATCAGGACGGAGCCGTCCGCCTGCTGGTTGTTCTCGAGGATGGCCGCGGCCAGGCGGCCGACGGCGACGCCCGAGCCGTTTAAGGTGTGCACGAGCTCCGCCGGGGACTTCGCCTCGCGGCGGAAGCGCGTCTGCATGCGCCGCGCCTGGAAATCCGAGCAATCGGAGCACGAGGAAATTTCGCGGTACTTGTTCTCCGACGGCAGCCACACCTCGAGGTCGTAGGTCTTTTGCGCGGAGAAGCCCATGTCGCCGGTGCAGAGGTGAATGACGCGGTAGGGAAGATCAAGCGCCGAGAGAACTCCTTCGGCGTCCTTGGTCAGCTGTTCGAGCGCGGAGAGAGAATCCTCGGGCTTGGTGATCCACACGAGCTCGACCTTGTCGAACTGGTGATTGCGGATCACGCCGCGCGTGTCCTTGCCGTAAGTGCCGGCCTCCTGTCGGAAGCAGGGCGTGAACGCGGTCAGTTTCATCGGCAACTTGTCGGCGGGGAGAATCTCTTCGCGCACCATATTCGTCAGCGAGATTTCCGAGGTGGAAATCAGATACAGGGTCGTCGTCTTGTCGCCCTCGGTGTTCACCGTCTTGTACATGTCGGCGTCGAACTTAGGAAGCTGGCCCGTGCCTTCCATGACCTCGGGTTTAACCAGGTAAGGGGGATGAACTTCGAGGTATCCCGACTTCTCGTGGCGATCGAGTAGGAAGTTGCCGAGCGCCCGGAGAAGCTTCGCTCCGGCGCCTTTCCAAAGGGCGAAGCGAGCACCCGACATCTTGGCGCCGGCGGCCATGTCGAGAATGCCGAGCTTTTCAGCGACGGACTGGTGATCCAGCGGTTTAAAATCGAATTTCTTCGGTTCCCCGGCGGTCCGCACGACGGGATTCTCCGTTTCGTCCTTGCCCACCGGAACGGATTCATGCGGAGCGTTCGGCAAATTCATCGCGGCCGCTTTGATGGTCTTTTCAGACTCGGCCAGCGCGGTTTCCTTATCCGTCATCGTGGTCTTGAGGACCGCGACCTCGGCCTTCAGCGAGTCGGCCTTCGCCATGTCCTTGGCGGCCATCGCCTTGCCGATCTCCTGCGAGGAGGCGTTGCGTTTGGCGCGCAAGGTCTCCACTTCGTTCAAAATCGCCCGATGGGCTTCGTCCATCTTGAGAAGTTCGTCAAAAGCCGCGCCAAGCTTGGGATTGCGATTCGACAGCGCTTGCCGAACCTTGGCGGAATTTTTCCGCGCGGCCGATAAATCGATCACTTCGCAACCTCGAGGGTACTGTCGAGAGTCAGCACTTCGGTCATGCCGGGATGAGGTTCGATCATGATCTGCAGCTTCACGCGATCCGGCCACCAGCCCGCGCGCGCGAGCTTGTTAAAATAGAGTTCGAGCGCCGGGGAGGTGGTGAGGTACACATCCTGGGTCTTGTTCGGGCCGACCTTGGGCACGCGCTTCTCGTCGACAACGAACGGAATCGCCCAGGTGCCCTCGGACTTGCCGCCGTCGGCCGGCATGATGCGCGCGGTCATGCTGTAGCGCACGAGAATGCCCTCGGCGGCCTTGGGCCCGCGGTTCTTGAGCGTCAGTCGCGCGCGCAGGCGCGTGTCGAGCTTGGGCGGGCCGTCGATGACCTTCCCCGCGTCTTCCCAGATCATAGGACGCACGCCGTCGGCCTTTCCTTTCTGCCAGGAAACGCCGTCCAATAAAATCTCGGCCCCGGCGCTCGCGGCCGCGAGGGCCGCGAACGCCAGGACCGAAAGAACCCGCTTCAACCGACGCGCCTCACTTCTTGCCGCCGTCGATGGGAAGCTCGGGCGGAGCGACGGGAGGCTCGGTGGCGATGGGTGCCACGCGAGCGACGCGGTCGCCCTCGTCGAGCTTCACGAGGCGAACGCCTTGCGTGTTGCGCGAAATGGTCTTGATGTCCTTGCAGCGCAGGCGAACGGCCTTGCCCTGCTCGGTCATCACCATCAAGTCGTCTTCGTCGGTCACCAGCTTCACGCCGATGACGGAGCCGTTGCGGTCCGTCGTCTTGATCGTGATGATGCCGCCGCCGCCGCGATGCTGGCCGCGGTACTCGCTGAGCTCGGTGCGCTTGCCGTGGCCGTGCTCGCAGACGGTGAGCAGGGTTTTCTTGGTATTCGGCGGGAACACTTCCATGCCGACGACCTTGTCTTCCTTGTCCACGCGGATGCCGCGCACGCCCGCCGCTCCGCGACCCATCGAGCGGATGTCGCTCTCCGGGAACCGGATGACCATGCCGTCTTTGGTCGCGACGAGCAATTCGTCTTTGCCGCCGGTATGCTGAACCTCGACGAGAACGTCGCCCTCGTCGAGCGTGATCGCGATGATGCCGCTGCGTCGGATATTCTCGAAATCCGCCAGAGGCGTCTTCTTGACCGTGCCGTTGCGCGTCGCCATGGCCAGGAAGGTTTCCTGTCCTTTCTTTTCTTCGAAGGATCGGATGGCGATAGCGGAAGTGACCTTCTCTTCGCCGGTGAGGGCCAAGAGGTTGACCACGGCCTTACCGCGAGAGGTCCGGTTACCTTCCGGGATCTCATACGCCTTGAGCGCGAACACGCGTCCTCTATTCGTGAAGAACAAGAGGGCGGCATGCGTATCGGTGACGAAGAAGTGCTCGATGAAGTCCTCTTCCTTCACTTCCGCGCCCATGATGCCCTTGCCGCCTCGACCCTGAGCCTGATAGGTCGCCACGGGAATGCGCTTGACGTAACCGGTGTTGGAGAGGGAAATCACGACCTCTTCCTTCTGGATCAGGTCCTCGAGCGACATCTCGGCGGCCTCGGAGGTGATCTGGGTCTGGCGCGACTTGCCGAAGGCTTCCTTCACGCCCTCGAGTTCCTTGATGACGATCGCGTAGACTTTCTTGACGTCGGCGAGGATCGCCTTAAGCTCGGCGATGCGCTTGACCAGGCCGTCGTACTCGTCCTGCAGGTCGCCGACCGAGAGCTTGGTCAGGTTGGCCAGGCGCATCTCGAGGATGGCGTTGGTCTGGGCCTTCGAGAGGGTGAAGGCCTCCATCAGTTCGGTGCGGGCGGAGTCGGTGTCCTTGGCGCCGCGGATGATCTTGATGACGCGGTCGATGTTCTTGATCGCGGTGATCAGGCCCTCGAGGATGTGCGCGCGATCCAAGCACTTGCGCAGCTGGAACTTGGTGCGGCGGGTGACGACGACCTTGCGATGCTGGATGAAGTGCCCCAGCATGTCGCGCACGCCCAAGACGCGCGGGCGGCCGTCGACGAGGGAGAGCAGGATGACGCCGAAGCTCGTCTCCATCTGCGTGTGCTTGAGCAGCTGGTTTAAGACCACGTTCGCGTTGCCGTCGCGCTTGATCTCGATGACCACGCGCATGCCCTTGCGGTCGGACTCGTCGCGGATGTCGGAGATGTCGGGAATCTTCTTGTCGCGCACGAGGTCGGCGATCGTCTCGAGCAAGGTCGCCTTGTTGACCTGATACGGGAGCTCGTGGATGATGATCGCTTGGCGGTTGCCCTTGATGTCCTCGATGTCGGTCTTCGACTGGACGCGCACGGAGCCGCGGCCGGTCTCGAAGTAATCCTTGATGCCGGCCTTGCCGCGCACGATGCCGCCGGTCGGGAAGTCGGGACCTTTGATGATCTTCATCAGGTCCTTCGATTCGATCTTGGGATTCTTGATGAGCTCGATGGCCGCTTCGCAGACCTCGGAAAGGTTGTGCGGGGGAATGTTGGTCGCCATACCGACGGCGATGCCGGAGGAACCGTTGACGAGAAGATTGGGGACCTTCGCGGGCATGACGGCGGGCTCAGTCGTGGTGCCGTCGAAGTTGGCGGTGAAGTCGACCGTGTCCTGATCGATGTCGGCCATCACTTCCTCGGCGATCTTCGCGAGGCGGCACTCGGTGTAGCGGTAGGCGGCCGCGGGGTCGCCGTCGACGCTGCCGAAGTTTCCTTGGCCGTCGATGAGCGGGTGCAGGAGCGAGAAGTCCTGGACCATGCGCACCATGGCGTCGTACACGGCGGAGTCGCCGTGCGGGTGGTACTTCTTCAAGACTTCACCGACGACGCCGGCGCACTTCGAGTACTTCTTGTTCGAAGCGAGGCCTTCGTCGTGCATGGCGTAGAGGATGCGGCGATGAACGGGCTTGAGGCCGTCGCGCACGTCGGGCAAAGCGCGGCCGACGATCACCGACATCGAGTAGTCGATGTAGGAGCCGCGCATCTCGGCGCCGAGGTCGCGCTGAATGATATTGCCGTTGTTCTCGGGAGTGAGTTCGGGCTGATCGGGTTTGCTCATGGTCTTTTTCGCTCTCCGGTTAAATTAAATTCGCTCTGGTGCCAGGCCTGCACTTTTAACTAACT
>JAYTIP010000079.1:0-3620 GCA_043731745.1 Elusimicrobiota bacterium
CTGGGTCACCGGCGGCAACCATCGCCTCGCGATCCTGCTCACCGGCGCCTTCTTCATCGTCGCCCTCGTCGTCCTCGCCTTCGTCGATGAAGGTCGCGGCCCGACGCGGCGTTGGCCGAGGCGGCGCGAAAAAAAGGACTGGATGTTCAGACCGGGTTTTTCCCAGACGAACTGAAACGCAAGGGGCCTTACGATTTGGTCGTGTTCAACGATGTGTTCGAGCATTTGCCCAAGCCCGCCGCCGCGTTTCGTCAAGCGGCTGAGCTGCTGACGCCCGAAGGCCTGCTCGTGCTCAACCTCCCGTCGAGCGGAGGGGTGCTGTACCGCATCGCGAAGGCGCTCGATGTCTTTGGGATCTCGTCGCCGCTTGAGCGGATGTGGCAGAAGGGGCTTTCGTCGCCGCACTTGAGCTTGTTTAATCCCGACAATTTGCGCGCCATGGCCGAGAAGTCCGAAGAACTCGAGACGGTCGATATTTTCCCGCTGCGAACGATCACGCGCGACGGACTGCGCGAGCGCGTCGGCAGCACTTACGCGGGGCCGGTCGGCGCGTTCTTGGTCGCGGGCCTGTGGCTTGGGTCGTTCGTCTATCATCCGCCTTTAGCGCTCAGCGACATCATGGCCGGGATTTTCCGCAAGCGGCGTCAGGGAAAGTTAGAATAACCCGGTGAAGATCTCCGTCTTGATCCCGGCGTTCAACGAGGCGCGCACCATCGCGACCTGCATCGCCGCCGTCTACGACCGCAACCCGGGACGCGACCTGGAGCTGATCGTCGTCGACGACGGTTCGACCGACGGGACCTTCGAGGCCGCCCAGGCCGCGGTCAGGGCGGGCGCCAAGGTTTTGAAGCACGCGAAGAATTCGGGCAAGGGTGCCGCCGTGCGTACGGCGCTCGCCGCGGCGACGGGCGAGATCACGATCATCCAGGATGCGGACCTCGAGTACGATCCGGGCGAGTACGGCAACCTGATCAAGCTCATCGAAGACGGCAAGGCCGAGGTCGTCTACGGCTCGCGCCAGATGAGCCACCGCAACCAGCGCTCCTACGCGCGCTACTACTGGGGCGGCCGGCTCGTGTCGCTGTGGACGAACATTCTCTACGGCTCGCACATCACCGACGAGCCCACCTGCTACAAGGTTTTTAAAACCTCCCTGCTCAAGTCCTTCACGCTCGAGTCCAACGGCTTCGAGTTCTGCCCCGAGGTCACGGCCAAGACCTTGCTGCGCGGAATCGAGATTCACGAGTTGCCGATCTCTTATAAGCCCCGTCAAATCGAAGACGGTAAAAAAATTCGGTGGACCGACGGTGTCATAGCTCTGTGGACGCTTCTAAAATATCGATTTTAAACGCTCCGGATAATAAATTTGACGCGTGGGCATTCGCCCTCGCGTTATCTGCGCGATTGGCATTCACCGGCATTTTCCTCGCTAAAGGGTTGGATGTCGTTTATGCGCGAGATTTGTATTACAACCTGGCCGTGTCGTGGTTGGGCTGGGCCCCGTCGTTCGCATTTGATGCCACTCACCCGCCTCTATACACCGCTTTCCTAGCCGCGATCATGAAGGTCTTGGGCTCGTCGAACCCGTTACCCATTCTTTTGATCCAGTGCCTAATCGGCGCAGCCGTCTCGCCGTTAACGCGCCGCCTCGGAACCGGGCTCGTCTCAGACAAAGCGGCGCGAATATCAGCCCTCTGGGTCGCCCTCGATCCCGGTTTGATTTTCTTCACCCCTCAGTTGGGCACCGAAACGCTCTTCATCACGATGACCATGCTTTTCTTCCTGGGCTTGTTCAAAGAGATCACCAAGCCGTTGTCGTTCAAAACCGTCGTCCTCGGTCTATGGGGCGGCCTTTGCGTTCTCTGCCGTTCCGTGCTGGGTGGTTATCCGGCATTTTTGTTTTTGGCCCTCTGGCGCGTCCGTGGCTTCGCGAAAGCTTTTTTATTCTGCGCCGTGCTGGGCATCGGCTGGCTCGCGCCTTCCATCCTCTGGAGCGTCAGAAATTATCGGGTCTATGGCCGCGTCGTCCCCTTCGGCGCCCAGATGGGCTACACCCTCTACGAGGGTTTTTCTTTAGATCGCGAAGAAGTCCGCCGCCGCCCCTTCACGATGGGCGAAGAGATCGTTCGTCTCAAGCTCGTCGATCCGATCGACCGCGGCAACTACTTCGCGCACAAGACGATGGAGTTCGTCAAAGCGAATCCCGGCGAGTCGCTCAAGATCGTTCTCGGTAAAGCCGTTCTGTTTTGGCGGCCCTTTCCCTACGATCCCCACACCTGGTGGCAACGCGGCGCTCTCGGAATTTATTTCACTTTCCTCTTCGCCTTGGCGCTCGTCGGCGTTAAGCTCCACTGGCGCGAGGTTGCCTGGGCTCCGGTTTGGGCGCTGTTCGCCTATCTGACGGTCCTTCACTCGGTCTTCTTTACATCGCTGCGCTACCGCGTCCCTCTCGAACCGTTTCTCTGTTTGCTCGCCGCCGCCGGTCTATTGGAAATGACCCGCCGGGGTTCCAAGCGTGCGTAAAAAAATAGCCCCGCTGTCGATCTGGACGCGCGCCGCGATCGGCCTCGCCGTCGTCGCCGCGCTGCTGCGTCTGTGGGCGATCGGTTACGGCTTGCCGCACACCTTCAACGCCGACGAGCCCCACCTGGTGAACATGGCGGTGTCCTTCGGCTCGGGAAGCCTGCGCCCTCACAGCTTCAAATACCCGACTTTGTGGCCGACGATGCTCGCCGGTCTCTACGGCCTGTGGTTCGGTCTCTGGTCGGTTTTCGGTTTGCGGAAAAGCCCGCTCGACTTCGCCGCGCTGTACGGTTTCAAGCCGACCGGCTTCTACCTGATCGCGCGCCTGGCCTCCGCCGTGGCGTCGTTCGCCGCGCTCGTCGTCGTGGCGCGCAGCGAACGCGCCGGCAAGAACGAGGGCCGCTGGCCCTACGGGGCCATGATCTTGGCGTGCGCGCCCGTGCTCGTCGAGCTCGCGCACGCGGCGAAGCCCGACTCGCTCATGTTCCTGTTCCTCGCGATCGGCTGGGCCTGCGCTCTGCGGTTTCAGGCGGGGGGAACGCGAATCTGGCTGCTCGCGTCCTCGGCCGCCGTCGGGGCCGCGTGCTCGACTCAATATACGGCGGCCCCCGCCGCGCTCATGATCCCGCTCGCGTGGCTGCTGCACGAAGAGGGGCGCGCGCCGCTGTCGTGGCTCATTCAAGCGGGCTTGGCCTGCGCTGCGGCGTTTTTCTTGGGCTCGCCGTTCGTCGCGATCGACTCCTCCCGGTTCCTGTCGGACTGGGCGGACTACGCGGACCTGGGACGCCTGCGCCCGCACGACGCCGTCGAAATGGCGAAGACGGTGGCGTTTAATTTGTGGACCTTCGGCGGCGACGGTTCGCCCGCGGGCGCGGCCGCGCTGCTCGGGTTGGCGCTCATGCTGTGGCGTCGCACGCGCCGCGCCTTGCTCCTCATCGTGCCCGTCGCGGCGTACGCGGCGGTGCTCGCCTCGAGCCCCGACGGCGGCTGGCAGCGTTACCTGCTCGGCGTGTTTCCCGCGCTCGCGATACTGGCCGGCGAGGGCATGGACGCGCTCGGCGGTAAGAACCCGTGGCGGCGCGCGGTCGTCGCGGTCC
>JAYTIP010000080.1:0-5412 GCA_043731745.1 Elusimicrobiota bacterium
GCGCGCGCGCAGGACGAGATCGACGCGGACCATCCCGTAAACGGCCGCGACGAGCGCGGCGGCGATCAGGACGGTGCGCTTGGCGGCGCTCATGCGGCGGGAGCCGTCCCGAGGATCCGGTGCAGGGCCGCGACGAGCTTGGCGGGGCGTACCGGCTTCATGAGGAACTCGGCCACGTTCCTCTCCTCTCGGATGGCCTTGATGCTGCCCTCGTCGAGCACGCGGCCGGTCACGACGACGATCGGAATGTGGGAAAGGTCGCGCGCCTGAAGCTCGCGCAGGGCCTCGTAGCCCCCCATGCCGGGGAGCATGAAGTCGAGGACGATGGCGTCGGGCTTGAGGGCCTCGACTTTATTAAGGGCTTCCTGGCCGTCGGACGCGCGCTCGGTGCGGAAGCCCTCCTTCTTGATCACATGATCCATCAGGTCGATCAAGGACTCGTCGTCGTCGACGAGGAGGACGAGCTTGTCGGAGGGCTTGGCGAAGTCGCTCACGGCGCGCCCTGCGCCCGGGGTTTCAGGAGCCGTTCGAGCGTGGCGGCGAACGCGTTGGGCTTGAGCGGCTTCTCGAGGAAGTCCACGACGTTCGACTCCTGGCGGATCATCTCGGAGGTCGAACGGTCGGTGTAACGGCCGGTCACGACGACGATCGGGATCTTCGCCAGGTCCCCGGCCTGAAGCTGACGCAGGACCTCGAAGCCGCCGTAGCGCGGCATCATCAGGTCGAGGAGGATGAGATCGGGACGCAAGGTCTCGGCCTTGCGGTAGCCGTCCTCACCGTCGATCGCGCTCTCGGCCTTGTAGCCTTCCTTCTTGATGAGAAAGGTCAGCAGCTCGCGCACGCCCTCGTCGTCGTCGATGACGAGCACGGTTTTGGCGTTCGCGGCAGGGGTCGTCATGGCGTTTATTTTACCGTATTTTTGCCCGCGGGATATGGCGCAAAGGGGGTTCCGGGGCTATACTCCCGTCGAGAGAGGTAACACCATGCGCCGAATCCTCCGCCCCTCGTTTTCCGCGTTGCTGTGCGCCGCGTTCTTCGCGCAGTCGGTCGGTGCCGCCGACCTCGCTCCCATGTTCGCCCGCGGGATGATGCTTCCCCCGCCCGGTCGCATGTTGCCGATGCCGCTTCCCGCCAAGCTCGCCCCCGCCAAGCCCGCCGGTGAGCCCTGGCTCGTCTCGGCGAAAATCGTCGCCGGTTGGGTGAGCGAACGCGTCGAGCAATCGCTGACGCCCGCCGCAGAGACCGCCCCGTCGGCCACGGCCCTCGCGGCTCTTGCTTCGATAACGCGCGCCGAATCCGCCGTCGCCGCGGCCACGCACGCCCCCGAGCCGCCGACCGACCGCATGCTCATCGCGATGGAAGGCCGCCGCCTGCTCGCCGCGGGCATCGCGTCACAGTTGTCCGCCCTTCTCCAATATCGCACGGAGCTCAAGCCCATCCGCCCGCGCTTCACCGGTGAATGGGTCGGCTCCGGCCAGGCCCGCGCTCGCGTCGACTATCTGGCGCCGGTGGGAATGACGCGCGGCGAGGCCAAGGGCTTCCGCGTGACCCTCTCCGACGGCTATCGGCGCCTGCTTCCCAACAAGGGTGCCATCCCCGAGCAGTTGATGCGCGAGCTGCCGCTGTACTTCGCGGGGGACATCGTCGAGGTGGAAGTCACCGTGGTCAACACGGGCTCGCAGCCGCTCACCGATCTCAGCCTCGTCTCCGTGCAGGAGGACTTCATGGCCTCCGGCGCGGAGGGCGCGCCGACGGGCGCGCCGACGATCAAGAGCATTCCCTCGCTCGCCCCCGGCGCGTCGACGGTCGTGCGCTGGCGCATGAAGCTGTCCTCCGAGGCGCGCGAGGCCGTCAACTTCGAGCAGACGCATCTGCGCGTTCTTGGCAAGGATCCGGCGGGCGGAGAGAAGGTCCTCCTGGACAAGACCCAGGCCGGCCTCATCGATCCGCCCGGTGGTGTTCTATAATGGCCGTGCATGGACTTCGATGAATTTAGGGATCGGGTCGAGCGGCTCGACAAGCTGGCCGCCTCCGGCGACGATCGCGCGCTGATCTCCGCCGTCGAAGAGATCGCCGCCTCCGACCTTCCTCCGCTCGACCGCGCGCGCCTGCTGTGCCAGGCCGCCCAGGCCCGGGAGAGGCTCAACGAGACGGTTGAAGCCCTCGCCACCTACGATCGCGCCGCGGCCCTCGAGACGCCCCTGCACCGCTTCCAGGCTTTGTTTCGCAAGGCCGACTACCTCATGCGCCTGGGCCGAAAGGACGAGTGCCGCGACATCCTGCTGGCGCTCAAGGACCGGCCCGAGGCCACCTTGTCGGAACGCCACTCCTTCGAGTCGCGCGTGAAGCTTCTTCGCCGCGTGAAAACGACCTAGGCGGGCGGCTGGGTCTTCAAGGTCTTGTGCAGGGCGGCCACGAACTTCGTGATCTTCACGGGCTTGGTCACGAACTCCACCACGTTCGCTTCGGCGCGGATCATCTTGATCGTCGAGTCGTCGAGCGCGCTGCCGGTGACGACGAAGATCGGTATGCGGCCGGAGGCCGACCCCTGCAGCGACCGTAAAAACTCGTAGCCGCCCTGGCCGGGCATCATCAGGTCGGTGATGATGAGGTCGGGCGCCTGGTTATTGAGCTGGCGGCCCGCGTCGAGCCCGTCCGTCGCGACGAGCACGCGAAAGCCCTGCATCGAAGCGCAGGTTTCGAGGAAGCTGCGCACGGTCTCGTCGTCGTCGACGATCATCAGGAGCTTTTCGCCCGGCGCCGCGAGCTTGGGGCCCTCAACGACGGGAGTCGCGGCGACGGGCGCGGGCGACGGCGCCGCGGGCGGCGGGGGCGGCGCCGCGGGCCGCGGCGGGGCGGCCGTCAGGAAGATGCCGCTCGAATCGGGGTCGAGGGCGCGCAGAAGGTCCGCGAACTGGGTCGCGGGCTTCCACGCGTCCTGGCCGGTCGCGCCGACCGGGAAGACCAAGGTGTCTCGCTTGAATCCCGGCCGGCGCGCCAGTTGACCCGGCTCGAAGGGACCGACGGCTTTGTCCCCCTCGTAAAGAAAATACGGCATGAATGCTAGCATACCCCCCGAAAATGAAACGCGCCAGTCCCTGGGTGTTGCTGACGGCCTCCGCCGCTCTCCTCGTCGCGGGAGCGGCCGGCTGGGTGCTGTGGCTGCCCGACGTCCGCCCGCTCAAGAAGTCGCCGCCGAAGACGACCGCTTACATCGAACTGCGCAAACGCCAGGCGGCGGCTAAGGGCAAGACGCTGGACCTGCGCTGGACCTGGGTCCCCGCCGACGCGATTTCCGAAAATCTCAAGCGCGCGGTCGTGACGGCCGAGGACGACGAGTTCTGGCGGCACGACGGCGTGGACTGGAAGGCCATCCAAGCCGCCTACGAGCGAAACCGCAAAGCCGGGAAGTTCGCCGCGGGCGGCAGCACGATCACGATGCAGCTCGCGCGCAACCTGTACCTCTCTCCGAGCAAGAACCCGCTGCGCAAAGCAAAAGAGATTCTCATCGCCAAGCGACTGGAGCGCGAGCTCGGCAAGCGACGCGTGCTCGAGCTGTATCTCAATGTCGTCGAGTGGGGCAAGGGCGTGTTCGGCTGCGAGGCCGCCGCGCGGGTCTACTTCGGCAAGCCCTGCGCGGACCTGACCTCCGACGAAGCCGTCGCGATGGCCGTCGTGCTGCCCAACCCCCGGCGCTGGGACCCTGCCAAGCGCGGCGTCTATGTCGAGCGCAACTCCAAGCGCATCATCGATCGGATGATGGCCGCCGACCGGGTACGCGCGGTGGCCGAGGGAGATGACGACGAGGACGAAACGACCGTCGACCTGTCAACGGGAACGGTCGTCGAACTCTCGACGGGGACCGCTCGTTAAAGGTTGGTCGTGACGAGCGTTTCGCTCGCGGAGACGCCGTCGACCGCACGGATGCGGGCCACGATCAGATTGGAGAGCTTGTCGACGGTGTCGGACTCGGCCGCGAGGATCATGTCCCAGCCGCCGAACACCATGTAGACCTCGGTCACGCCGTCGATGGCGCGGATCGTGCGCACGGCCGCCTGCTCCTTGCCCGGCGCCAGCTTCAGCAGCACGAAGGTCTTCATGCTCATCTCCTGTGTGTCCAGTCAGCCGACAGATACTTTTCCTTCAAATGAATCCCTTCGTTAAGCCACGATGGATCCAGCTCGAGGGACGGCACGCCGAATTCGCGCGTGATGCCGTCGATGAGGACTTCCTCGGCGACAGGCAGCCGCAACGACCCCTGATATAAGCCTTTCGCGCCTTTCTTGCGCAAGGCCCCGCCCAGAATCTTTACGCCGTCGTCATCCACGAGATCGGCCTTCTCGGCGCGCGCGAAGCACGAGGCCGCGAGCCCCTTCGCCGGTTGCGTCGGACTCCACAATCCGTTCGCGACTCCTCTGGCCTTCAGCGCCTGATGGATGCCGCGATGGATGTTCTTGTAAATCGTCTCGGGCGCGCATGTCTTGTCCCATGGAAATATCAGGCTGAAGGTCGTGTCGCCGTCGTGATGGACGATCCCCCCGCCCGTCGCGCGCCGCACCGGCGCTACGCCGGCCTTGCAGGCCGCCTTCGCGTCTTCATACTTCTGTGAGTAGCCGAAGGTGCAGCCGGGGCCGCTCCAGCGGTAGACGCGCAGTATCAAGGCATTTGGCGGCGAAGCCGACAAAACGGCCTCGTCCAAGGCCATGTGGCCGGCGGCGTCCAGGACCGGCGACGCGATCAGCTGAGGGCTGAGCACGAGCAGAAGAAGTTGCGGTCGCCGTAGGCGCCGTCGACGCGTCCCACGGCCGGCCAGAATTTACGCTCTCGCAGCCACGCCGCGGGATACGCCGCGGTCTCACGCGAGTAAGGGTGGGCCCACGCGTCGGACACCACGGCCTCGGCGGTGTGCGGCGCGTTCTTGAGCGGGTTGTCGTTCTTGGGCCACTCACCTTTGGCGACCTTCGCCGCCTCGCCGTGAATGGCGATCATGGCGTCGCAGAAGCGGTCGAGCTCGGCCTTCGACTCCGACTCGGTCGGCTCGATCATCAAGGTCGCGACGACGGGAAAGGAAACGGTCGGCGCGTGGAAGCCGTAGTCCATCAGGCGTTTGGCGATGTCATCGACGGTTACATCCGCGGTTATTTTCAAAGCGCGCGGATCCACGATGCACTCATGCGCCACGAGGCCGTTCTTGCCCTTATACAGCACCGGGAAGGTTTCCCCAAGCCGTTTCGCTATGTAGTTGGCGTTGAGAATGGCGTTTTTGGTCGCCTCCGCCAAGCCGTCCGGTCCCATCATCCGGATGTACATCCACGAGATCGGCAGGATCGACGCCGAGCCGAAGCGCGCCGAGGACACGGCGGAGACTTCGCGCGAGCCGGGCAGGAACGGCGCCAGCTCCTTCACCACGCC
>JAYTIP010000081.1:0-1716 GCA_043731745.1 Elusimicrobiota bacterium
GCGCTTGGGGTGCTTGAGGCGGTCGACGACCTTGATCCAGCTGTCGAGGTCCTTCGACTGCGTGCGCAGCCGCAGCAGCATCATGATCTGGTCGTCCAAGCCCTGCTTGTGGAACACCATCGGCACCTCGTAGATGCTCTCCACGTCGGGCGCTTCGATGACGGATTCTTTGGGCACCGAGCAGAACATGGAGAGCTTCGCCTTCATGTTCGCGTCGATGGGCTTCTCCGAGCGGCAGACGAGCACGTCGGGCGCGATGCCGATCTCGCGCAGCTTCTGCACCGAGTGCTGGGTGGGCTTGGTCTTGAGCTCCTCCGAGGCCTTGATGTACGGGATCAAAGTCACGTGGACGTAGAGTGAGTTCTCGCGGCCGGCCTCGAGGCCCATCTGGCGCGCGGCCTCCATGAACGGCAGGCTTTCGATGTCGCCGACGGTGCCGCCGAGCTCGATGATCGCGATGTCCGCGCCCTTCGCCGCGGCGCGGAAGCGGTTCTTGATCTCGTCGGTGATGTGGGGGATGACCTGAACGGTCGTGCCCAGGAAGTCGCCGCGACGCTCGCGGTCGAGCACGGTCTGGTAGACCTTGCCGGCGGTGAAGTTGTTGCTGTGGTGCATTTCTTTATTCAAGAAACGCTCGTAGTGACCGAGGTCGAGGTCGGTCTCCGCGCCGTCTTCGGTGACGAAGACCTCGCCGTGCTGAAACGGGTTCATCGTTCCCGGATCCACGTTGATGTAGGGGTCGCACTTGAGCATCGTCACCTGCAGGCCGCGGGCCTGAAGGAGCTTGCCGATCGAAGAGGCGGTGATGCCCTTCCCGAGCGAGCTGACGACTCCGCCCGTCACGAAAATGTACTTGGTGGTCATTTGGTTCCTCGGCGCAACATGGTCTCGGCGCGGCGCAAATCGGCGGGGACGTCCACGGACACGGGGCGTTCGCGCACGACGGCGGCGCGGATCGTCATCCCGTCTTCTAAAGCACGGAGTTGCTCAAGCCTCTCGATTTTCTCGAGAGGCGACGGCTTAAGCGACACGAAGCGCTTGAGCGCCGCGCGGCGGTACGCGTAAAGGCCCAGGTGCTCCCAGGAGGAGACGGGAGCGCGGGAGAAATAAAGGCAGCGGCCGGAGCCGGTCAAGACGGCCTTGACGACATGATTCTTGTTACGACGGGCCTTATCGTCCAAGGCGATCACCGAGGTCGCGATGTCCGTGCCGGCGGTCAAGGCATTGACGGTCGCGCGCAAGGTCGCGGGCTTGAGCAAGGGCATGTCGCCCTGATAATTCAAAATGACCGGCTCGCGGCGATTCTTGGCCGCAGCCCACACGCGGTCCGAGCCCGACGGCAGGGAGGGGTTCGTCATGACCGACTCGCCGCCGAAGCGCTTTACTTCCGCCGCGACTTCTTTCGAGTCGACCGCGATCAGAACGGGCCCGAGCTTGGCCGCCTTGGCCGCGCGCCAGCACCACTCGAGCATCGTTTTGCCGCCGAGCTTGGCGAGGACCTTGCGCGGAAAACGGGTCGAGCCGAGCCGCGCGGGGATCACGGTGAGAACCTTCACCGGACCGCCTTCGAGAGCTCGTTCATATCGGTGGTCGCGGTGCCGAGCTTGGCGACGACGATCCCGGCGGCGTGGTTGGCCAAGGCGGCGGCGCGGCGCAGCGGCGCGCCGGCGGCGAGCGCCAAGGTCAAAGTCGAGATCACGGTGTCGCCGGCGCCGG
>JAYTIP010000082.1:0-5584 GCA_043731745.1 Elusimicrobiota bacterium
GTACGTGGCTCTGGTAAACGAGAAGGGAGCGAAGGGCATCGGTGGAGCGGGTGATGGGGATCGAACCCACGTCTAAAGCTTGGGAAGCTCTCGTTCTACCATTGAACTACACCCGCGATTGAAATCACCCGGACTCCGTACCAGAGTCCGGGTGAATGAGTATAGCAACCGTGCCGCGAGCGGGTCCAGGGCAGTTCTTCTCGGGCCTATCGCTTCCGCAGGTCTTGGTGTGTTTCGAACTCGCGTTAGGCGAGGCCCGTTTCGCGCTGAAGCAGAAGGGTCCCTTCGTTCGACTCGCGGCAGGACTTGGTGATGAGTTGGACGGTGCTCGCGTCGGCGCCGCGGATAACCTTGGCCAGCGAGCCTCGATGACGCGACAGCAGAAGGATAATGCCCCTGCGTAGCCGTTCGGCTCGATCCCAACCCAGCCACGACTCCACGGTCGGAAGATGCCTCTCGAGCGCGTCCCATGAGACCGCGTCGACGGTACCGTCGCAGATCGCCGAGTGCACGGCGAGAAAGCCGTTCTCGATCAGTTCGAGCGAGACCGCGGCGTCTTCGATGAAGGCGCGGGACAAAAGAAAGGCGCGCAGCGGGATGAGCTCGAACCGGGAGGTTTTCGACACGCGGCGGTCGAGTGCGGTCCAAAGCTCCGTGTGACTGACCGCCTCGGCGGAGGCGTCGAGGTAGCGAACAGCGGCGCTCACCGTTTCCAGGGGCGCTTCGGGATGCGCGATGAGCCATTCCACGACGAGCTCCGCGCTCGACGCGAGATGACGACGCCACTCGATCCCGAGCTCTTCGGGCGCGCGCGCGCCTTCCGCCATCCAATCGAGGGCCGCCCAGATCGCCGCGCGCGAAGGATACTCGAGCAGGCGCCCGCATTTGGCGCCCGTACCGCTGGCGATCATAGCGGTCAAAACGGCCCGCAGAAGCGTCTCCGGGGGTTTGGCCGCCGCGAGCGCGTCCACGATGTCGTCGTGGACGCCCGTGGACGAGCGCCAAAACTCGGCGGAGGCCGCGACCTCCGGCCGCCGGCGAACCATTCCGTATATCAGGCGGCCGCGGTGGCGAAGGGTGAGAATCTTCGGCCGGCCGAGGCGGTCCACGACTTCGTCGAGAAGGGCCCTTCCGAAGGAGTTGAGCTCGGCGGCGCAAAGAGCGTCGGCGAGCTTGGGTTCGATGTCCGGTTCGGCCGCGGCCAGGGCGTCCACGACGGCTACGGCGGAGGCTTCCAAGCTCGACGCTCCGTGTTCCCGCGCACGCGCGATGCGAAGGATGACTTCGAGCCGAAACTCTCCAGGCGATCCGAAACCGGCAAAGTGTCCCGCCTGGCGGAGCAGTTCCACGAGAAACTGCGGACCTGAGGCTCCGCGGGCCGCTTCCCCCGCCTGAAAGACGAGTTCGTCTAAGCTCAGCCGGCACATCTCTGCGCTGCGAGCTAACGAGGCCACCGTTCTCATCATGGGAGGAGCGCGAGAGATCTTAAATTCATCGCACTTCAGGATACCGCGAAATGAAGCCGCTCGATATTGCGGGTATGTCATGAATTTATGTGCGGGAGTTGTCATATCGATCGGCCTTCTTCGGTCATGAGCGCGGCGGGCTCCAGAGAGGTACAATGTGACCCGTCGTTACACGGAGGTTCAACCTTATGCCCGTCGACATCGAGGCCGGAGTGCGCGACTATTACGGCAAGACCCTCAAAAGCGGCGCGGATCTCAAGACCGACGCCTGCTGCTCGCCGTCGGACATGCCGCGCGCCGTGCGCGAGGCGCTCGCGAAGGTGAACGACGAGGTCATTTCTCGTTACTACGGCTGCGGCCTGACCATTCCGAGCGAGCTTGCGGGGCTAAGCGTCCTCGATCTGGGATCGGGGTCGGGGCGCGACTGCTACATCCTCTCGCAGCTGGTGGGCGGCGCGGGCCGCGTGACCGGCGTCGACATGACCGACGAGCAGCTCGAGGTCGCCCAGAGAAACCGCGCGCACCATGCGCAAACCTTCGGCTACGCGAACGTCGAGTTCCTTAAAGGGGACATCGCGCGCCTCGACGCGCTGGGCCTCAAGGACGCCTCGTTCGACCTGATCGTGTCCAATTGCGTGATCAACCTCGCGCGCGATAAGGAGGCCGTCCTGCGCCAGTCCCGGCGCGTGCTGAAGGAAGGCGGCGAGATGTATTTCTCCGACGTCTACGCCGACCGGCGCGTGCCGGAGGAGCTGAGGAACGATCCCGTCCTATACGGCGAGTGCCTCGGAGGCGCGCTGTATTGGAACGATTTCCTGCGCTTGGCCAAGAGCGCGGGCTTCTCCGACCCAAGGCTCGTCGAGTCGCGGCCGCTGGCGCTCGACGCGGGGCCGATCCGGGAGCGGGCCGGCGGCATCGGCTTCTACTCGGCGACCTACCGGCTCTTCAAGCTCGCCGGTCTCGAGTCCGCCTGCGAAGACTACGGCCAAGCGGTGCGCTACAAAGGGACGATCCCGGACGCGGCGCAGGCGTTCGTCCTCGACGGCCATCATCGCTTCGAGGCCGGAAGGATCCTGACGGTGTGCGGGAACACCGCCATGATGCTGCAGAAGAGCCGTTTCGTCCGCCACTTCGACTTCTTCGGGGACACGACGAAGCACTTCGGCATCTTTCCGGGATGCGGAACGAACATGCCGTTCTCGACGGAGACGAGGAGCGACGGTGCCTGCTGCTAAGTGGGCCGACGCCTTGACCACGGCGCGGGGTAAGGCTCGCGCCGCCGTAGCGCCCGGCAAGCTCGAGACGCTGTGGCTCAACACGGGGACTTTGTGCAACATCGAGTGCGCGAATTGCTACATCGAGTCCTCCCCGCGAAACGATCGTCTCGAGTATCTGCGGACGGCGGAGATCCGGCCCTTTCTCGACGAGGCACGGGAGATGGGTGCTAGCGAGATCGGATTTACCGGGGGCGAGCCGTTCATGAACCCGGACCTTCTCGTCATGGCCTCGGAGTGCCTCGAGCGCGGCTTCTCGGTCTTGATCCTCACCAACGCGATGGCGCCGATGATGAACCGACAGCGCGAGCTTCTCGATCTGCTCGCGCGCGGCGGCCGGGGTCTGCGTCTGCGCCTGCGCGTGTCGCTCGACCACCACACCGCCGCCGTCCACGACGCCGAGCGCGGCGCGGGCGCCTTCGATAAGACTTTGGCGGGACTGAGGTGGCTGCTCGACTCGGGCTTCGACGCCTCCGTGGCCGGCCGAGCCTTCGTCGACGAGGATGAAAGCGCCGCGCGAGCCGGCTACCGGCGCGTGATCGGTCGCGAGGTCGCGCTGACGGTGTTCCCCGAAATGGGCGCCGACGCGGAGCTTCCCGAGATCACGACCGAGTGCTGGGGTCTGCTCGGCAAGGCGCCTGAGTCGGTCATGTGCGCCTCCTCGCGCATGGTGGTCAAGCGCCGCGGTTCGGCGGCCCCCGCGCTCGTCGCGTGCACGCTCATCCCCTACGACGCGCGCTTCGAGCTCGGCGGGACCGTGCGGGAGTCGTGGCGTCCGGTCGCCCTCGCGCATCCGCATTGCGCCTCGTTCTGCGTGCTCGGCGGCGGGTCGTGCGCCGCATGAGCTGCTCCGTCGTCGTCCCCGTCTATCGCAACGGCGGCGACTGGCTGCCTCGCATTCTCGCGCGCTTAAGCGAAATCGACGGGCTTGAGGTGATCTGCGTGGGCGACACCCCACCTCCGGAGGGGCACGGAGCGCGCTTCGTGCGGGTGGAGGTCCCCTCGCGCGGCGCGCGGCTCCAGGCGGGCATCGACGCCGCGTCGCACGGGAGGATCTTGCTTCATCATTCGCGAAGCTTGATCGCGGCCGAGGGCCTGCGCTGGCTGGCCGCGGGCGCCGGCGGGGCGGGC
Source organism: Elusimicrobiota bacterium (assembly GCA_043731745.1). Lineage (GTDB taxonomy): Bacteria > Elusimicrobiota > Elusimicrobia > UBA1565 > UBA9628 > GWA2-66-18. The sequence continues at coordinate 3,872 of JAYTIP010000082.1, forward strand.
TGGGGCGGGTTTACCCATGCCTTCGACTGGGACCACCCGTTGCTGCGCTTCACGAGCTGGTACTCAAACCGCGTCCGCGCCGCGCGGGGCATCGTTTATCTCGACCACTGCGTGTACTTCGACAAGAGATTTTTAACCCGGCCGATCCCGCCGGTGGAGATTTTCGAGGACACCGAGCTGTCCTTGATTTTGCGCGAGAGCGGCCCCCCCACGCTCGCGCCCTTCGTCGCGACCACCTCGGCGGTGCGTTTCCGGACCAATGGTCCGTGGCGCCAGGCCCTGCTCAACTGTCGCATGAAGCTGTCGTACCTGTTGGGCGGCTCTCACCAGCGAATGAACGCGCGTTACGAGCGCGGCCTTCGGTTAAACGCTTAAGGGATCTCTCGGCGCGCGGCGCAGGTCCCACACCAAGCCCAGTTTGGACAGCGCTTGAAGCGCGTAGTGGGTCATATCGATCTCCCACCAGTAGAGGCCCTGACGCTCGGAATACTGGAAGCGATGATGGTTGTTGTGCCAGCCCTCGCCCAAGGTGATCAGCGCGAGCCAAAAGTTGTTGCGGCTGTCGTCGGCGGTCGCGAAGCGGCGGGTTCCCCAGCGGTGCGCCAGGGAGTTGATCGAGAAGGTCGCGTGATAAAGGACCACGGTGCTGACGGCGAACCCCCACAGGAGCAGTCGGGGCCCGTTCGTACCGAGCCCCGGCGCCCAGCGGCCGAGCGCCGACCCTGCGGCGAACAGCGCCGCCGCGAGAGAAAGCGGCGCGAGCCAATGCCAACGGTCCAGGAAGCGCAGCTCCGGAAAGCGTGCGAATTCCTTGATCGACTCCAGCGGAGTACGGTCGAAGCGGTCGCTTAAGATCCAGCCCACATGAGACCACCAGAACCCGTCCTTCACCGGCGAGTGAATGTCCCGGTCGGTGTCGGAGTATAAGTGATGGTTCCGGTGGTGACCCGCCCACCACAGCGGCCCCTTTTGCGCCGAGGCGGCTCCGAGCCAGGCGAGCGCGAATTGAAACGCCCGGCCCGTGCGATAGGACGCGTGGGCGAAGTAGCGATGATAGCCCCCCGTGATCGCGAACATGCGAGCGAGATACATTCCCGTAGCGACCGCGAGCTCGACGGGAGCCGCCCCGACCCAAAGCGCCGGCAAGCACGCGGCGTGCAGCATGAAGAACGGCAGGCTCGGCCTCCAGGCCAGCGCCTTGTCTTGATTCGCCATGTTGATTGGTGGCCGCGGCCTACTGATTATTACGCGTGTAAGTTATAATTCGTCGTGCCACTCATGACGATGAATCCATTAAGGCCCGGCTTTACGCGAGAGCTGTCCAAGCTTCCCATCGGGTTGCTCTTTCTCGCGAGCGGCGTCGGCCATTTCGCGTACACCGACACTTATCTGCGCATGATGCCGCCGGAGCTGCCCTGGCATCGGGAGCTCGTGCTCATCAGCGGCGCGGTGGAAATAACGCTCGCCGTCCTCTTTTTCTCGCCTCGTCACGAGCGGCTGGCCGCCTGGGGATTGATCGCGACCTTGGCGGCGATTTTCCCCGCCAACCTTCACATGTACCGCACGGCCGGCACGCCGGAGGCGGTCCTTCCCGGCGTGACCCCCTTTTGGGCGCTCCTGCGGCTACCGTTCCAGGCGATTTTCATGGCCTGGATTTACCAATACACGCGGCGCCTGCGGCCAGCGTAAGATAATCGCCCTCCGGCGCACTCA
>JAYTIP010000083.1:0-2935 GCA_043731745.1 Elusimicrobiota bacterium
GGAGCACAGCGCGTTGCGCTGAAGCACGCCCGGCAAGCGCACCGTGCCGTGGGTGCGGTAGATGAAGGAGTTCTCGAGCAGGCCGAGTCCGAGCAGGAAGGCGGCGCGCCAGAACGCTTTTTGGGCCGCCGCGTGCCACGGGGCGCCGCGCCGCCGGCGCGCGTCGGCCGAAAAGGCGGCCGAGACGCCCATGATCGTCAGGAAGAAGGGAAAGATCAGATCGGTCGGCGTCCAGCCGAGCCAGTCCGCGTGGCGTAAGGGCGCGAACACTTCGTCGCTGCCCGGCGAATTGACCAAAATCATCGCGGCGACCGTGAGGCCGCGCAAGGCGTCGAGCGAGCGGAGTCGGGGCGGTGCCATTGGACGAGGCGGGATAGAGGCGCCCTCTTCCTAAGTATAGGGGAGCGCTCACCTCCCGACAAGGCCCGGGCGGTCACAATGATGCGAACGAGATGCGTCCGGATTCGTATGATGTGAGCCATGATCGCGCTCGCCGCCGCGGCCGCTTTGCTCGTCCCCCTCCACGCCGCGGAGTTGCCCCCCGTCCGCATGACCGAGCGGGAGCGGGCCATCCATGTCCTCGAGCGCCTCGGCTACGGACCTCGCCCCGGCGAGGTGGACAAGGTCGTGGCCGAGGGAGTAGACGCCTGGGTCGCCCGCCAACTGCGTCCCGAGACGATCGACGACTCCGCGCTCGAGAAGAAGCTTCGGGCCTTCAAGACGCTCACTATGTCCGGCGAGGAACTGTACAACGCCTACCCGGACAAGAAATCTCGCCTCATGGGAATGTTCGGCACCGGGGCTAAGCCCCAGACCGTGGCCGAGGAGCTCGCCGCCGCCAAGATTCTGCGCGCGGTCGAGAGCGAACGCCAGCTACAAGAGGTGCTGACTGACTTCTGGTTCAACCACTTCAACGTCGCCTCCCAAAAAAACCAGGATCGCTGGCTCATTTCACCCTACGAGCGCGAGGCGATCCGCCCTTTCGTGCTCGGCAAGTTCCGCGACCTGCTCGGCGCGACCGCCCATCATCCCGCGATGCTGATCTACCTCGACAACTTCCAAAGCACGCTCGATCAGCGCTACATCCCGGCCGGCGCGCGCGACGATCTGTCGGAGATGGAAGAGAAGATGACGGCCAAGGGCGGCAAGAAGGGCCGTGCCAAGCTTGGCCTCAACGAGAACTACGCGCGCGAGCTCATGGAACTGCACACGCTCGGCGTCGACGGCGGTTACACGCAGAAGGACGTCACCGAACTCGCCCGCATTCTGACGGGCTGGAGCATCGACCGCCCGAACAAAAAGAACCGCGTGAAAGACTTCGTCTTTCAGTTCAAGCGCCGCCTGCACGATCCCGGCGCGAAGGTCCTGCTCGGCCACCCGTTTGCGTGGTCGGGCGAGGCCGAGGGCGACCAGGCCCTGGACTTGCTGGCACGCCACCCGGCCACCGCGCGCTTCATCGCGCTCAAGCTGTGTCGGCGCTTCGTCGCCGACGATCCGCCCGCGGACCTGGTCGCGCGCGTCGCCGCGCGCTTCCGCGAGACCGACGGCGACATTCGCCGCACGCTCGAGTTTTTGTTCAAGGATCCGACTTTCTACGAGAAACGCTTCTTCCGCGCCAAGGTGAAGACACCCCTCGAATTCACGGCCAGCGCTTTGCGCGCGACGAAAGCCGAGGTGCGCGACCCTCTCAAAGTGGCCAAGGGCGTGGGCAACATGGGCCAGCCGCTGTACCAGTGCGAGCCCCCGACGGGCTGGCCCGACCGCGCCGAGCCCTGGGTCAACGCCGGGGCTTTGCTCGCGCGCATGCGCGCCGCGACGGGCTTGTTCGCCGAACGCCCGGACGCGCCCGCCACGGCCGACGCCAAAACTTTGCTCGGTTCGACCGACCCGAGGGAGCGGCCGAAGGTCGTCGCCGCGTTCACGGACGCCTTCTTAGGCGGCGAGATCGGCGAGCGCACGCGCGCCTCGATCCTCGCACGCCTCGATCATCCGGGGATGTCGGTCGACAAGATCGCCGCACTCGTACTCGGCTCGCCCGAGTTCCAGAGGAGATAACCCATGGACCGCGGACCCGAGATGACGCGCCGCAACTTCCTCGCCCTCGGCGGGCTGACTTTGGCCGGCTTGTCCGGCTTGGTTCCCGAGTGGGCCCGCGCCGCCGCCGCGTCCGCCGCCGGCTCGAATAAAACCCTCGTGATCCTGTTCCAGCGCGGCGCCGCCGACTGGCTCAACATCGTGCCGCCTTACGCGGACGCGGCGTACCGCAAGGCGCGTCCCTCCATCCGCATCGTCGAGCCCGGGCGCTCCGAGGGCGCCCTCGACCTCGACGGCCGCTTCGGCCTGCATCCCCGTCTGTCTCCGCTCATGCCGCTGTGGAAAGAGGGCCGATTCGCCGTCGTTCACGCGACGGGCTCTCCCGATCCCACGCGCTCGCATTTCGACGCCCAAGACTACATGGAGTCGGGCACGCCGGGCATCAAGATCACCCAAGACGGCTGGCTCAATCGCGCGCTCGCGGCAGGCAAGGTCGCGCGTTCTCCTCTGACCGCGGTCGCCCTCGCAGGGCGGACGCCGCGCACCATGCAGGGCGCCTACCCCGTCATGTCGGTGTCCTCCGCCGACCAGTTGCGCGGCGGCGGCGCGGCCGTCGAGTCTTTCGAGTCGGTGTACGAGGACTCCGTCGACGCCTTGCTCAGCGGGCCCGCGCGCGAGCTCGGCGGCGCGCGCAAGGCCGTCTCGGCGTTGCCCAAGGCCGACGGGCGCGCGGTCGAGGCCGCGGGCTATCCCAAGGGCAAGCTCGGCCGGGACTTCTTCGAAATCGCGCGGCTTATTAAGGCCAAGCTAGGCTTACGAGTGGCTTTTCTTGAGGCCGGCGGCTGGGACCATCACTTCAACGAAGGCTCGACGCAGGGCCAGCTGGCGCGTCGCCTCGACG
>JAYTIP010000084.1:0-5230 GCA_043731745.1 Elusimicrobiota bacterium
GCGATCTCGCGGCGGAGATGGCGCAGCTCCATCGGGTTCTTCAGGGGAGCGACGTTGTGCTGGAACGAGAGCTTCGCTCTCTTCTCAAGAGCCGTGCGAAGCTCGTTCTTGAGCTCCGTCGGGTTGAGGGCGGATTTGTCCAGCGTCGCGGTCTTCGTCTTCTTGTCGGCCATGTTAGATGTGCTCGCGGGAAACGAACTTGGTCAGGATGGGAAGCTTGTAGGAGGCCATCTTGAAGGCCTTCTTCGCTTCGTCGACGGTCAAGCCGCCGACTTCGAACAGCATGCGGCCGGGCTTAACGACGGCGGCCCAATGATCGGGAGCGCCCTTACCCTTACCCATGCGGGTCTCGGCGGGGTGCTTCGTGATCGCCTTGTCGGGGAAGATGCGGACCCAGAGCTTGCCGCCTTTCTTGAGGTGGCGGGAGATCGTGACGCGGCTGGCTTCGATCTGACGCGCGGTGACCCACTTGGGCTCGAGCGCCTTCAGGCCGAACTCGCCGAACGCGAGGCTGACGCCGCGCTTGGCCGGTCCCTTGATGCGGGGATGAGAGTGGGGCTTGCGATACTTGACGCGCTTGGGCATCAGCATGTTAGCGTCCCCCTTCCGGAGTCGGAGCGGGCGCCATCGTCGGCGCCGGAGCGTCGCCGCTCTCGATGGCCATCGCGGCCGCGACGAGGGCCGCCTCTTTCTTGGCCATCATCTGAAGTTCCTTGAGGGACTTCACGAAGTGCTGCTTCTTGAAGATCCAGACCTTCACGCCGATGAGGCCGGCGTGCGTCATGGCCTCGGCGGTGCCGTAGTCGACGTCGGCGGCGAACGTGTGCAGGGGCACGCGGCCCTCGCGCTGCCACTCGCGGCGGGAGATTTCGGCGCCGTTGACGCGGCCGGAGATCATGACCTTGATCCCGAGCGCACCGGACTGAATCGTGCGCTCCATCGCGCGGCGCATGGCGCGGCGGTGGGCGATGCGCTTCTCGAGCTGGACCGCGATCGAGTCCGCGACGAGGCGGCTGTCGAGCTCGGGGTCCTTGATCTCCATGACGTTGACGTAGGTCTTGCGGGAGGTCATGGCCTCGACATTCTTGCGCAGCGCTTCGATGTCGGCGCCCTTCTTGCCGATCACGACGCCGGGGCGGGCCGTGTGAATGTTGACGCGCAGGTAAGAGCCGGCGCGCTCGATGCCGACCCAGCTGACCGCGGCGGCGCGGAAGGCCTTGCGCACGAGGTTGCGGATCTTGAAGTCCTCGCCGATGAGGGCGGGAGCGTCCTTGGTGGAGAACCACTTGGACTGCCAGTCGTGAATGTATCCGAGGCGCAGCGCGTTCGGATGGATCTTGTTACCCATGGTGTTACTTTCCCTTGCCGGTGACGCGCTCGTCGGAGACGACGACGGTCAAGTGGCAGACTTTTCGCTTGAAGGTGTAGGAGCGGCCCTGAGGAGCGGGCAGCATGCGCTTCATGTTTCCCATCGGTCCCATCGTGGACCAGCACTCCTTGATGAAGACCTTTTCGGGGCTGATCTGATGACCGGCCTTCGCGGCCTGGTCGACGAGGTTCGCCGCGGCGGAGCGGACGGCCTTCGAAACCATGACCGAGCAAATGCGGGGCATCATCGGAAGAATCCGCTCGGCTTCGAGCACCGACTTGCCGCGGATCTCCTTGAGGACCTGGCCGACTTTGCGCGTACCGTAGCGCTGAAAACGAGAGTGTGCAGTAGCTTCCATATTATTTCTCTTTATCCCTTAGGTCAGGTCTTGGCGTCCGCGTCCTTGTGCGTCCCGCCGTGGTTCTTGAAGAAGCGGGTGAACGAGAATTCACCGAGCTTGTGGCCGACCATCTGCTCGTTGACGTACACGGGCAAGAACTTGCGGCCGTTGTGCACGGAGAACGTGTGTCCGACGAACTCGGGCGTGATCGTGCAGCGGCGCGCCCAGGTCTTGATCGGCTTCTTTTCGCCGGAGGTGTTGAGCTTCTGAACCTTCTTCAGGAGCTTCGGCTCGACGAACGGTCCCTTCTTAGTAGATCGGCTCATAATTCCTCTTTACGCGTGCTGCGCCGAGCGGCGCCGGTCGGAGACGATCATCCAGCCCCAGACCTTCTTCTTGTTGCGCGTCTTGAAGCCCTTCGAGAGCTGGTTCCAAGGAGAGCGCGGGTGATTGTTACCCTTCGACTTGCCGCGGCCGCCGCCGAGCGGATGGTCGGTGGCGTTCATGGCGCCGCCGCGGACGGTCGGGCGAATGCCGAGGTGGCGGTTGCGGCCGGCCTTGCCGAGCGTGATCGTGTTGTGCTCGGTGTTGCCGACCTGGCCGATGGTGGCGTAGCAGGTGTCGGGCACCATGCGGACTTCGCCCGACGGCATCTTGACCTGCACGTAGCCGCCGTCCTTCGCCATCAACTGAGCCTGGGTTCCGGCGGAGCGCAGCATCTGCGCGCCCTTTCCGGGGTTGAGCTCGAGGCAGTGAATGAAGGTACCTTCAGGGATCTTGATCACCGGCAACGCGTTGCCGACCTTGATTTCGGCCTCGGGGCCGCTCATCACGGTATCGCCGACCTTGAGGCCGACGGGCTGCACGATGTAGCGCTTCTCGCCGTCGGCGTAGATGACGAGGCAGATGCGGGCGGAGCGGTTGGGATCGTACTCGATCGAGGCGATCTTGCCGGGGACGCCGGCCTTGTCGTAGCGCTTGAAGTCGATCGCACGGTAGGCGCGCTTGTGGCCGCCTCCCTGATGGCGGACCATGATCATGCCCGTGTTATTGCGGCCGCCCTTGCGGGTCAGCTTGGACACGAGGGACTTCTCGGGGACGTTGGTCGTGATGTCCGAGTAGTCCTGGGACGTCATGCCGCGACGGCTCGGCGTGTAGGGCTTATAGGATTTAATGGGCATAATTTCTCTTTAGGCGGCCGGGGTCGCGAAGTCGATCTTCTGACCCTTCGTGACGGTCACGATGGCCTTCTTCCAGTCGGGGCGCATGCCGCCGCCGCGACCGAACCGGCGGTACTTGCCCGGGACGACCTGGGTGCGGATCTTCTCGACGGTGACCTTGAACATCGTCTCGACGGCGCGCTTGATGTCGGTCTTGGTGGCGTCGGGAGCGGCCTCGAAAAGGTACTGGTTGTACTTCTCCTGATTGCCCGTGCCGCGCTCCGTGAGGAGGGGCCGAACCAGGATTTCGTGAAGAGCTTTATCGGACATCGTCGTACTCCCTTAGTTCCAGCGCGCGCCGAGCTTCTCGAGCGCGGGCTGCGTGATCACGAGCTTCTTGCAGTAAAGGACCTCGTACGCGTTGATGTCCGCGGCAAGGCGGACGGCGACGGTGGGGAGGTTGCGGCAGGCCAGAACGAGGGCCGAGTTCGGCGCGTCGAGGACGATGAGGGTCTTGCCCTCGCAACCGAGCTTCGCGAGCGTGGAGACGACGAGCTTCGTCTTCGGCTCTTTGAGAATGAAGTCCTTAACACAGACCAAACCGCCGTCCTGCGCGCGGGCCGAGAGGGCCTGAGCGAGCGCAAGGCGCGCCTTTTGGCGCGGGTAGTCGAGGCGCGAACCGCGGCCCATGCGCGGGCCGTGGATGATCGCGCCGTGGCGCCACAGACCGGAACGGATCGAGCCCGAGCGGGCGCGGCCGGTTCCCTTCTGCTTCCACGGCTTGCGGCCGCCGCCGGACACCGTCGTGCGGCTCTTGGTGTTCGAGGTCCACGCGCGCTGGTTGGCGAGGTAGATGGTGACGAACTCATGAAGAAACTTCTTTTCGGGTTTGTGCCCGAAGATCTCTTCCTTGAGGGAGACCGAGCCGGTCTCCTTGCCGTTGACGTCGATAACTTTAGCGTCCATGTTAATCCCTTACTTCTTGGCGCCGGGTTTGACGGCGGCCTTGATGATGTTACCCATCTTGTCCTTCTTGACCTGAGGCGCCTTGGCCTCGGCCCGGACTTTCTTGTTCTTCACGGTCTCAGAGATGGTCACGAGACCGCCGCGCGGGCCCGGGACGGGACCGGCGAGGTAAATCAGGTTCTGCTCGGCGTCCACGGCGACGACCTCGATCTTCATCGTCGAGGTGATCTCATGGCCGGCGTGACCGGCCATGCGCTGACCGGGCATGACGCGACCGAGCGAGCGGCGCGAGGCGAGCGAACCCGGCGAGCGCTGCTTGTCCGACGCGCCGTGCGAGGCGGGCAGACCGCGGAAGTTGTGGCGCTTCATGACGCCGGCAAATCCGATGCCCTTGCTGACGCCCTGGACGTCGACATAGTCGCCGGTCTTGAAGATGCCGTCGACGAAGACGGACTGGCCGGCCTCGAAGCCCTTGGTGTCGGGGATGCGGATCTCGCGCACGTACTTCTGCGCGGTCACGCCCGCCGCCTTGAACTGGCCGAGCTCGGCCTTGTTGCGCGACTTGTCCTTGATCGTGCCGAAGCCGAGCTGGAGGGCGTTGTAGCCGTCCTTGGATTCGACGGTCTTGACGCGAAGGATCGGGCACGGACCCGCCTTCACGACGGTGACGCCGTAGAGGTTGCGGTCCTTCGGGTGGAAGATCTGCGTCATGCCGATCTTCTCGCCCAGGATGGAGCGGAAAGTCACGGGAGCTTTTTTGGCCCCGCCGTCCGCCTTCGCTTCAGTCGTCTGCTCCGTCTGCTGCTCGCTCATAATTTTTTTACCCTAAAAATGACAAAAGACGTCCCTACAGCTGGAACCACCCGGATGGGGACGGTACCGCTCAGCTCTGTTTAACTAGAGCTTGATTTCGACGTCGACGCCAGCCGGCAGGTCGAGCTTCATCAGCTCGTCCACCGTCTTGGAAGTCGTCGAGTTGAGCTCGATGAGGCGCTTGTGAATGCGCATCTCGAACTGCTCGCGCGACTTTTTGTCGACGTGCGGAGACCGCAGCACGGTGTACTTCTTGATGTGCGTCGGCAACAAGATGGGGCCGGAAACGACAGCTCCCGTTCGCTGGGCCGTCTCGACTATCTTACCGACGCTGGCGTCGAGGACGCGGTGGTCGTAAGCGCGAAGGCGGATGCGGATTCTCTGCTGCGGATTGTTGGTCTCGGCCATATTATACCTTAGTTCCTGGGTGATTTAACGGGATATTTACGCGATGATGTCGGAAACGACTCCGGCGCCGACGGTGTGGCCGCCTTCGCGAACGGCGAAGCGCAGACCCTTCTCCATCGCGATCGGGGCGATCAGCTCGCACTCGATGTCGATGTTGTCTCCCGGCATGACCAT
>JAYTIP010000085.1:0-2979 GCA_043731745.1 Elusimicrobiota bacterium
AGTTCCTGGGCGGCGGCGAGCGCCTCCGGCGGCAGAGGCCCGATCGAAACGAGCAGGGGCTTTCCCTGTGCCTTGGCGCGCGCGAAGGCGTCCGGCGTCCAGGGGGCCCAACTCACGCGGCGGCCCGGTCTTCCGACAGTTCGAACATTCTTTCGATGGGCTTGAGCGCGCGCGCGGCGATCGCGGGAGAAACTTCGATGCGCTGGGACGCGGTCGGTCGCTCGAGGGCGGAGAGGACACGCTCCAAGGTGACGGCCTTCATGTGCGGGCACAGACGGCACATCGGCACGAACACCTTGTCGGGAAACTGGGTGCGCGCGAGGTCGCCCAGCCCGCACTCGGTGATGAGCATGTAGGAGGAGGCCTTATGGTCGTCGACCCATTTCATCATGTCGCCGGTGCCGCCGATGTAGTCGACGACGGAGGTCAGCGCCGGCGTGCACTCGAAGTGAGCGAGTATTTTCACGCCGGGGTACATCTTGCGGTAGAACTCGACCGAAGCGGCGTCGAAATTGTCGTGCACGATGCAGGTGCCTTCCCAGACGATGAGCTCGGTGCCGAGCTTCTTGCCGAGCTCCTTGGCGAGGTTGGAGCCCATCATCGCGTCGGGCGCGAAGATGACCTTCGCGTGCTTCTCGTACAGCTTGCGCATGATCTTCGGCGCGTTGGCGGAAGTGACGACGACGTCGCACTCGGCCTTCACCGCGGCCGTGGTGTTGATGTAAACGGCGACGGGGGCGCCCGGGTGCTTTTTCTTGAGCGCGCGGACGTCGGCCGCCGTGATGGACTCCGATAGCGAGCAGCCGGCCTCGGGAGCCGGCAACAGAACTTCCTTGTCCGGGCTTAAGATCTTCGCGGTCTCGGCCATGAAGCGCACGCCGCAGAAGACGATCGTGGTGGCGGAGGACTGCGCGCCGAGCTTGGCTAACTTGTAGGAGTCCCCGATCATGTCCGCCACGCCGAGCAGGATTTCGGGCCGCTGGTAGACGTGGGCCGGGATGACCGCGTTTTTCTCTTTTTTGAGGCGGTTGATGCGCCAGGTCAGGCGCGCGGCCCGCTCGAGTTCCTCGTCGCGGTAGCCGAGGCCCTCGAGGCCTTTCGCGGCGAGGCGCGCGGCCTCCGTCTCGATTTCAAATGCGGTCGGCTCTGCCGACCGCGTTTTCAGCGCCATAGGTTGAGCTCCGGGTAGTTGCAGAAAATGCCGTCGACGCCGAGTTTCAGCAGCCGGTCGCGTTCGACCGGCGTGTTAACCGTGTAGACGAGAACCTTGCGGCCTCGGTCGTGAGCCGCCTTGATGATGCGCGGCGTCGTCTGACGGGCGCTGAGGTTGAGGCTTTCCGCGTCGATGTCCTTCATCTCACGCACAGCGGTCTGCAAGGTCGTCAGGCCCATGAGATAGCCCAGGCGCACCTTCTCGTCGAGAGAGCGGACCGAGTAAAGCGCCGAGTGATCGAAGCTCGAGACGAGGGTGCGCTCCAAGGCGCCGCGCTTGTGGATCAAGTCCACGACGCGCTCCTCGATGCCCGGATAGACGGAGGAGCCGCGCTTGATCTCGACGTGGAGCTCCACGGTTTTGGGCAGGATGTCGAAGACGTCCTCGAGGCGCGGAAGCCGCTCGCCGGCGAACTCTTTGCCGAACCACGAGCCGACGTCGAGCTTGGAGATATCGTCCCAGTGGACGTTTTTCAGGCGGCGCTTGTCGCGGCCGCAGCGCTTGAGGTCGTCGTCGTGCGCGACGACGAGCTCGTGATCGAGCGTCTGGTGGACGTCGAGCTCGATGGCGGGCGCGCCCATCGCGAGCGCGCGCAGGAAGGACGCCATGGTGTTTTCCGGCGCGTGGCCGCTGGCGCCGCGGTGGGCGATGACGAGCATCAGTGGAGCCTCTCGAGGACGGCGCCGACGGCGGCGTCCTCGTAGTCGATTCCCAGGCGCTCCTCGCGCCCGGTATTCGGACCGTGGAAGTCGGAGCCGCCGACGGCCAGCAAGCCTTTCGCTTGCGCCCAATCCCCGTAATTGCGGACCTGCGACGGGGTGTGGCCGGAGTAAAACACCTCGACGCCCTGCAGGCCCGACGCGAACAGCTCGTCGAGCTCGGGGGTCTTGCCCGCGGTCTGCGGATGCGCGAGGCAGGCGGTCCCGCCGGCGTCGCGGATCAAAGCGATGGCCTCGCGCGGGCTCGGGCCCATCGATTCGACGTAGCCGGGCTTGCCCTTGATGAGAAAGCGCTCGAAGGCTTCCTTGCGGCTCTTGACGACGCCCAAGCGGCGCAGCGCGTCGGCGACGTGCGGACGGCCGAGCGTCTCGTGCGCGCCCGATTGGACGTGAGAAAACTCGATGGCGATTCCGAGCGCTCGCAGGTTCTCGACGATGCGCTTGGAGCGCACCGTGCGGCGCTCACGGAACTCGGCGAGGCGCTCGCGGAAGCCCGGCGACTCCGGGTTGAAGCCGTAGCCGAGGATGTGAACGCGGTCGGCCGCGCCCTCGCCCGCGCAGTTGATTTCAATCCCCAAGCGTACATCCACATTCTCGGCCTTGCCCGCCGCGAACAACTCGGCGCCGCCGGAGATGCTGTCGTGGTCGGTGAGCGTGAGCAGTTCGACTCCGTTCTTGGCCGCGCGCGACACGAGCTCCGCCGGGGTCAAAGTCCCATCGGAGAAGATCGTGTGGCAGTGCAGTTCGACGCGCTTGGGCACTTTAAACCGCGACGACTTCTTTGATCTCGGGGATCTCGGCCTTCACCATGCGCTCGACGCCGCCTTTTAAAGTCGCTGTCGAGCTAGGGCACGTTCCACAAGCGCCCGACAGCGTCACCTTCACGATGCCCGACGCCTCGTCGACCGAGACCAAGGAGATGTCTCCGCCGTCGGACTGGATGTAGGGACGGATCTTTTCCAAAACTTTTTCGACGCGTTCGTAAGTCGTCATAGAGCCTCCGTTCTTCCTATTTTTCCGGAACCAGCTTCTCGAGCCAGCGCGGCG
>JAYTIP010000086.1:0-3118 GCA_043731745.1 Elusimicrobiota bacterium
GTCAAGGTTCCCAGCCGTAAATCGGCCCCTTTCTCAGCCCGTCCGACCAAAGAGGCAGAAACGCCAGCCTTGGCGGCCAATTGGTAGCGCCTTAAGCCCATGCGCAGCCGCAGACGCCTCAGGCACTCGGGGTGAGACCACGACGCGAACTCGGCCGGAGCCGCTTCGCCGTGCAGCATCGCGTCGCGGACCGGATCGGCGGTCTCGCTGAGTTCGGCTCGGATGGCGTCAGCCATTTTGTTCGTATCCATACTGATCATACGATCGAACCGCCAAAAGGATCCCTTGCGTGGCGCGCCCGGAGGGGTTACGCTGAGACCGTGAACCGCCCCCTGATCTATCTGGCCTTGTCCGGACTGCTACTCGCCTCATCCGCCGGCGCCGGCGACGATCCGGGCGCAGAAGGTATGCGCCTGTTCCTCGCGGGCAAAAAAGAGGCCGCAGTTCCCTTGCTTCGAGAGGCAGTGAGACGCGCGCCGGCCGACGTTCTGGCGCACAAGATCTATCAGCAGGCGCAGCAAGACCTCGACCGGTGGCCCGAGTTGGCGGCCGAATACAAGGCGAACATCTCGTCGCATCCCCTCGACGGCCTGTCTTACTACCTGTATGCCAGCGCGGTTTGCGAACTCGACGAGCTTGAATGCGATCGTGTCCTGAAGCTCGGCCAGACGGCTGATCCTCACAACCCCTATCTCGCGGCGACCGTGCGCCTCGTCGAAGCCAACGAGTTGACCGCGGCGGGGAAGCCGGACGACGCGCTCGCGCTGATCGGTCCGACCTCGTCGTATCCATTTCCCATAGACGCGATCGGAGCGCGGGCGGGCGCGTTGAACGCCGCAGGCCGTGTGGACGAGGCCGGCGAGCTCGTCCGCGCGGTACTGAAAGCCGTTCCGATCGATCCCGGGCTGTATCTGACGCTGGGCGATATGGCCTCGAGCCGGGCCAAGTACTCTGAATCGCTCGAGCTTTATGAAAAGGCGCAGCGCTTGCGTCCGTCGGCCGCGACGCTCAACGCCTTGGGAAGCATTCTGGCGCTTCTCGGCCGCCGTCCAGAGTCGATCAAGACCTACGAGGCCGCTCTCACCGCGAGCCACGCGACGCTCGTCGACGAGCTCGGCCGCGGTTTCGCGGCCGAGAGCCTCGGTAAAAAGGAGGTCGAGGCCATCGCCGCCGCCGAGCTCGACAAGCGGACCAAGTCCACCGCGATGCGGATCTCGCTGATCCAGATGAAATTTTATTTCTCCGATTCGCCGGAGAACCTCGCGGAGCTCAAGCGGCTGCGCGAGCTCTACCCCGACAACCAGACCTTATTGGACGTCGATTCGAACTATCGCATGACGCACGGCGACTGTCCCGGGGCGCTGCCGCTGTTCGCGCGGCTGATCAAGGATAACCCCACGGGCTACGCGGCCTACCAGGGGAAGGCGTATTGCGACCGTACCACGGGGCATCCGGACGAGGCGATCAAGACCTTGTCGCGCGGGCTGGCATTCCTGCCGAAGTACTACGAGTTCTACCGCCTTCAGGGCGAGGCGTACGCCGATATGAAAGAACACGGCAAGGCCGTGCAATCCTTTCGGCGGGGGCTCGCGCTCAACCCCAACGACGGCTACACGAACTACAGCCTTTGCGTCTCTCTTACCGCCATGAAAAAGACGGCCGAGGCCGTCGCGGCGTGCCGCGCCGCTCTGAAATACGCCGTCGACGAGGACGCGAAAAAGATGGCCTTGGACGGGCTGTGCTACGCGCAAGGTTCCTGCGTCCCGCCTCCGGCCGAGCGCGAGGCCGCGGCCAAAGAGATCGCCGTGAAGTATCTGCCCGACGCCTCCGCGCGCTTCCGGTCGTGGAAGGCGGAGGGGACGGGATATACGATGAGCGCCACGGAGCTCACCGCGGAGGCGATCGCCGCGCACCTGGAAGAGGTGAAGCAATACCCGAACACGGCCGCCGACTCGCCGCTGATTCTGGGGCTCGGCGCCGCCAAGCCCGGAGAGTTGTGGAACATCACGCTTCGCCCGGACGGGAAGCTCGATCAGGACATCCGCTGCTTGGTGGACCTGAAGAAGAACTGGCTCGCGGAGATCGACGAAAACCAGCCGCAGTAGAGGGGCGCTTACTGCGCGCTGAAGGGGAGAGGCAGCGGCGCCGCCTTGCCGGCGGCCCACTTCACGCCGCGCTTGAGTTTGTAGGTGTCGCTCTTGCCGCCGCGCAGGACGCCGACCTCGGCGTCGGAGCCGGGGGCGCCGTAGAGGCGGTCGATCGCCTCGGCGAAATCCATTTTCTCGGTCGAGCGGCCGCCGATCGAGTCGAGGCGGTCGCCGACCTTGAGGCCGACCGCGTCGGCGGAGCGTCCCGCGACCGCGTGCGTGATCTCAAACAGGCGCTTGCCGGAGCCTTCGACGGTTTTGACCCACAAGCCGGGGCCTGCGCGCCAGTAGGACGGGGGTTCGTCGACGACGAGAGGATCTAAAAGACGCACGCGTAAGCGTGCGTCCGCGTCGAGCAGGGGCTCGGGCGCGCGGCGCTTGGCGTCGGGAAGCGGGGCGGCGGTGACGAGGGTGCCGCCCGCGCCGACGCGGGCCACGCGCTGGTCTCCGGAGACCGCGACGGCCGCGCCGAGGGCGGAGTAGGTGCCGCCGCCGCTCAAGTCGAGAGCGTAGAAGGCCACGCGCGCCGTGCGCGTCTCGCCGTCGTCCGTGGCGTCGACGACGCGGCCGCGAAGCTTGGAGCCGGGGGGCACGGCGAGGAAGTCGAGCGCGGAGTCGACGGTCAGTCCCGTCGCGGCCTCGGCGACGACCTCGTCGCCCTTTTTGAGGCCGGCGGGGAGGCCTTTCAGGAAACGCGTCCACAAGCCTTGGTCGGAGCGCACGGGCACGGTGAGCGGTCCGACGGCTTTGAGCACGGCGCGTCCGGAGGCGAGGGCCTGAGCGGCGCGCTCGGTGGACAGCGCGCGTTCGTACTCGGAGAGTTCCTTGTCGCCGCGCGCGTAGTCGCGGGCGGGCGGGGCGATCTCGGTGTCGAGAGAACGGATATCAAGCCCGCGGCGGACGACGAGCGAGAGTCGCGTGCCGGGCTGCCAGGCTCTCAGCGATGCCGCCGCTTTGGCGGGGTCGGCGAC
>JAYTIP010000087.1:0-8154 GCA_043731745.1 Elusimicrobiota bacterium
CCTCGATCCTGGCGGCGGCGAAGGCGGCCGAGGCCGACGAGTTTTTAGCCGGCCTGCCCCAGGGCTACGACACCATGGTGGGCGAGCGCGGTCAGAAGCTGTCGGGCGGCCAGCGCCAGCGCTTGGCGATCGCGCGGGCCGTGCTCAAAGACCCGCCCATCATGATCTTCGACGAGGCTACTTCGGCCGTCGACAACGAGACCGAGGCCGCGATCCAGAAATCCCTCGACCGGCTCGTCGTCGGACGCACGACCATCATGGTCGCGCACCGGCTCTCGACGGTCGTGAAGGCGCACCGCATCTTCGTTTTGGACGAGGGACGCGTCATGGAGAGCGGCACGCACGCGGAGCTCATCGCCCGGACCGGACCGTACGCCGATCTATGGCGCGTCCAGACAGGCTTCAAGTAAAATAAGAAGCTCTCCGGCACTGGACCGAGGTCTAGAGGATTACGGATGAAGGAGTTTAAGGGAGATAACCGATGAAAATCTTTTTCGCCGCCGTTGTCGCCGCGCTGTGCGCCACTCCCGGCCGGGCAGGCGTGACCGCCGGAGTCGATGAGACCCTGGGCACCGCACACTACCGCAGCACAAAGGTGAAGGCCTCGGTGGACCTCGGCGAGGAATACTACCTGTCCCCCTCGTTTTCGACCTACCGCTCCGACAACTCCAGCGGCAGCTTCAGCACCATCGGCCTGCGCGGCGGCTACGAGTCCGGCCCGCTGTCGCTCGGCGCGGACGTCGCCGTCCAGCCCAAGACCAACGGCTACAAGCGCGAGGAATTCGGCGCCGACGCCACCTTCTCGCTGACTCCCGGCGGGTCTAAGCACGGACACAAGATGACCGGTCCGTCTTCGGGCGGCGAGGAGACCTTTGGCTCCGGCCTGGCCGCGGTCGACATCGGAGCGGGGCTGCGCTTCATCCGCCATTCCGACGATCTTCAGGCCCCGCCCGGCGCTGCCGGGCTACCGCCTGGTCCCGGGCGTCGCGCCATCGCCCGCGGGAAAACGATCACCTTCGGCCAGACCGAGTTCTCCGTCTTCGGCGCCCTTCGTTTTCTCATCGCCGAGGCTTCAGCGGAGTTGTCGAAGAGCCATTATGACAAGAGCCTCGACGCTTCCAACGCGCGCGAGTCCCAGTTCCTACAACTGACCGGCGTCGACTCCATCGTGCAGGGTTTCCCGGACACCACGGCCAACGCGCGCCTGACCTGGAAGAGCCTGCCGTTGATCAAGCCCTATGCCTCGTACACGCACACGACCTTCAAGCTCGGCTCCGCGCCGTCAAACGCGTACGAATTCGGCGCGAAAGCGGGCTTGAACATGGTCACGGTCAAGGCCGGCTACGAGCGCTACGTGCAGAAGGGCGTCGCGAGCCAGAACTACTACACGCTCGGCGCCAGCCTGAACTTCTAGCGCGCAAAAAGGCTCCGGCGGGGGCGACCCGCCGGAGCCTCGCTCTTGTGCGCCCCGCTCTCTACCGCGCGCGGCGCTCGATCTTCTCGCCCCGGTGCTCGCGGCGCTCGCCCCGGCGCTCGCGGCGCTCACCGCGGCGTTCCTGACGCTCGCCGTGCTTCTCGCGGCGCTCTCCGGCCTTGTCCAGCTTCTCGGCCTTCTCGTCGAGCTTCGCCGCGGCCTTGTCCTTGCCCTCGGCCTTGAGCTCGTCAGCCTTTGCGTCGAGCTTCTCGGAGCGTTCCGCCATGCGCTCGCCCTGGCGCTCCTTGCGCTCACCGCGCCGCTCGGCTCGTTCGCCGCGGCGCTCGACGCGCTCGCCGCGCTTCTCGACGCCGGGCTTGGCGTCGGCGTCCCCTGGCTTCACCTCGGTCTGGACGGGCGGAGTGGCGGGATCCTCGGCGTGCGCCCGAGCGGCCCCGAACGCCGCAAGCCCCATCACCGCCAGAATCAACGTCAGTATCTGTTTCATGCGATTTCTCCTTTGCTACCTTACCCCCATGACGCGCCACCTCGGCACCGGGTTTAGTCGACCCCAACACACTAAACCCACCCGAGCCGGCCGGCGTCCTTTATAGGGATGGTGGATCGAGACCGGCAGTTGATCGAAGCCGTCGCCGCGGGCGACGAAGCCGCTCTTGAGGAACTCATGAAAACGCATATGCCCTCCGTTCACTCGGTCGCGCGTCGCCTCCTCGGAGACGACGCGTTGGCCGACGACGCCGCGCAGGAGACCTTCCTGGCGGTTTGGCGCAGCGCGTCTACTTATCGCGGCGACGCCCCGGTCCGCGCCTGGTTGCACCGCATCGCGCTCAACAAGGCCCGTTCCGCCGCCCGCTGGCGCTCGGTGCGCCGCTGGCTGAGCCTCGATGCCGCCGCGAGTTCGGAGCCCGACGCCCCGACCCTCGGCGATTCGCTGGCCGACTTCTCGCCGGAGTCGGATCCGGCGCAATCGCGCGTCGCCGCCGACCGCACCGAGCGGCTGAGAGCGGCGGTGGAGTCCCTGCCCCCGCGGCAGAAGGAAATGATCCTCCTGAGACTTGAAGGACTCGAGATCGACGAGATCGCCGCGGCGACGGGCGCCGCGCAGGGAACCGTGAAGGCGACCTTGCACCAGGCCCGCGCGCGCCTGGAACCGATGCTAAAGGAGGTCTCATGAGCGATCCTTTTTGGGACGAATTGAATGCCTCACTTCCCCGGGCCCGTCGCGGAGAGCCGGGCTGGGCCCGGTTGCGGTCGGCGACGCTGTCCCGTCTGCGCGCCCGCTGCGTCGCGCCCCGCCGTCTCGCCGGGGTCCTCGCCGCGGGCCTCGCCGCGGCCACGCTCGTCTTCGTCTTGCGCGGCAAGCCCCCGACCACGGCGCCGACGGCCTCGATGCCCGCCGAGGATCTCGAATTCCTTGAAACGGCCCCCTTACTCGAACATCTCGACGAACTCATCGACGCCCCGGAGCTCGACCACGCATGAACCTTCTCGACCTGCTGCTGACCGCCGCCGTCCTCGCCGCCAACCTCGCCGTCCGGCGCGAAGCCGTGGCGCACCCGCCGGAGGAACTTCTGCGCAACATCGACCTGCTCGACGATCTGCCCATGATCGAGGGCGCCTCGGAGGCTCCGTGAGACATTTTCTTCTCGCCGCGATGCTGTTACTGCCCGCCGGCGCCCGCGCCGCCGACGACAACCGCGCCCGCTGGGAGGCCATGACCCCGGCCGAGCGCGAACGCGTGGTGGAGAACTACGAGCACTGGAAGGCTTTGGATCCGGAGCGGCGCGCCGAGATCACGGCCCGGCACGAGCGCTTCAAAGCGCTCGCTCCCGAAGAAAAGGCGGCCCTGCGCGAACGATGGAAACGCTTTCAGAAGCTGCCGCCGGAGGAGCGCGCGAAGCTGCGCGAACGATTCCGCAAGCTCAACGAGATGACGCCGGAGAAGCGCGAGGCCTTCCTCAAGGAGCGTCGCGAACGCCTCGAGCACGCGCGCGAACAGCGCGGCGAGCAACGGGAAAAACGCCAGGAACGCCGCGAAGAACGCCTGGAGCACCGGGCGGCGCGTCCCCGTCGCGGCCGCTGATCGGCCTCCCGGGCTTGACGCCGCGCCGGGCCCGCTTATCCCTTAGGCTCCGCGCTTCTTGCGCGCCGCGACGGTCTCGCCGGAGATGCCCCAGTTGTCGGCGGAGACCTCCTCGATGACCACATGAGTGGTGGCAGGGTTCTTGCCGAGGACCTCGGCGGCGAGCGCGGTGACGCGTTCGATGAACTTGGCCTTCTGCTCGGGCGTGGGGCCCGGCGTCATCTTGACGTTGATGAAGGGCATGAGGACTAGCGCCGGCCGTGCTTGCGGTCGCCGCGAGGCGCGCCTCGCTGCTGCCCGCCCTCAGGACCGCTCTGCAGGAACAGGAAGCTGACGGGGAAGCCGTACTCCTTGGAGAGCAAGGCTTCCTTCGAGCGCAGGAACTGGACCAGCTCGAGCTTGCGCGCGTCTTTGGGCATGACCTCGGACGGGTCGATGTTCGGGTCGATCGCGACGTCCATCGAGAAGACGACGGCGTCGAACTTCTTGCCGATCATCGCGTCGAGCTCGGCGCGGAATTTCTTGTAGGTGCGCAGCTTGTACTCCACCTTGTCCTCGAGGACTTCCTCGGGGGGCAGGCCGACGCGGGCGGACTTCGCCTCGACGACGGAAACCTTGCCTTCAGGGCTCTCGACGACCACGTCGAGCTCGGAGATATACATGCCGTTGTGATCGAAGAGCTCGCGGCCGCTCTGTAGGATTTTATAGCCGAGCTTGTGGTAGTGCTCGACGGTCTTGAGCTCGAGGAGCAGGCCGACGTAGCGCGAGTAGATCACGCCTTCGTAAATCTTGGACAGGCCTTCCTTCTCGCCGCCGAACTCGCGCACGAGGTCGTTGAGCTTGGCGCGGATGACCGTTTGCTCCTTGGGCAGCGGCGCGAGCTCGTCGAGGAACTTGAATTTCACGCGGCCGTTGGTCTTGGCCGACATTTCTTCGCCGCGCATGCGGATGTGGTCTTTGATTTCCTGATAGCCGCGGGCGTCGAAGACGAGCTCGACTTCGTCGAGCTTACCCATCTGCTGCTCGGCGCGGCCGCCCTTGCCGAACATCTTCTCGGAGTCCTTGATGTAGCCGTCGACGCGGCGGATGCCCTCGGCGATCTCGGACTTGGGCTCCTTGGATTTGTGGAAGAACACGCGGTGGGTGTGCACGGCGACGGTCTTCGCCCCGTCGTCGAGCACGCCGTCGACGAAGGTGAGCGTCTCTTCGAGGTGCGTGTTGACCTGCGAAAGGCCGCGGCCCTTGGCGACGGCCTGGACGGCGGAGACCTTGGCGAGGACGTCGGAGTACGCGTCGTCCATCACGTCGAGGCTTTCCTCGAGGTTGATCGTGCCCTTGTAGAGCTCGACCATGCGGCGGACCTCGGTGTAGTAGATGGCGGCGCGGTCGTTGATCTTCACGCCCTCGTCGTTGATGATGTAGGGCGTCGGGGCCTTCGCAGGGGACTTGGCGCGGGCGCCGTCGAACATCGAGTTGCCGTCGCGACCGCCGTGCTTGGAGGCGGCGGGCGAGGACAGGAAGTCGAGGGCCGTGGCGACACGGGCGGCGGGCGCGGAGGCGGAGCGCCTTTCAGAGGATGAGGCGGCGGCGGGGCCGGCGGTCAGCGAGAGGGGTTGCGGGGCGGCGGCGGCTTCGATCGGCTCGGCGACGGCGAGAGGCGCGATCGAAGGGGCGGAGATGACGGACAGCGTTGGCGTCAGAGACAAGGACGGCGCCAGCGCCGGGAACAGAGGCGAAGCGCCGGGGCCGGAGATCGCTCCGGGAGCGCCCAGGCCCGCGCCGAGGGTCGGCGTGAGCGAGACGCGCGGAACCGAAACGGTTTGCGCCGAGGCGGAAACGGCGAGGAGCACGGCCAGCGCGGCGGCGACGCGGGGGTATCGGTTCATAATAGGAGAGTAGCAGGCGCGAGCGCCCCCCTCCTGGGCCAAAGGGTCCTCAAGAGCCCGACATTGGGCCTACGGCTTGAAGTCCGGCGCGTTTGGGGTTAAGCTAAAGCCATGACGCGCTTTTTACTCATCGCGGCGGTGGCGCTGTCGGGCTGCGGCTATGTGAGCTTCGCGCGCAAGGTCTCGGACGACGAGCTGCGACTTCGTTCCGGCGTGCGGTCTTATTACGATGAGGTCGTCCAGGCCTTCGCGGCGGGAAATCCGGCCGCGCTGACGATGCTCTTTGACGGAGCCATCGCCAAGCCGATGACGCGCGAGCAGATCCAGGCCTGGGGCGTTAAGTTCTTCGCCGAGAACGGGCCGGCGGCGTTCAAGGTCGAGCGCGTGGAGTACGAGCGCTTAGGCTACGAGAACGCCGTGGTCCTGCTGACCTACCGGGTCAAGACCAAGACCGGCAAGGGCGACTTCGGCGGGACTGAGCGCGACACCTTGGTCAAGCACGGCAAGCATTGGGTCGTCACCGAGTGGGAGAAGGCCGACCCGCCGAAAGCCGCGCCTTGACGGCGGCGGCCAGACGGCCCGCCGCACCCGGCGCGTAGGACAGGTAGAGCGACGGCTCGATGAGCTCGATCTCGACGACGACGAGCTCGTGACCGCGGCGCACCCCGTCGACGCGCGCGTAAAGCCACGGACCGGGTGCGGCCAAGGCCGCGTTGCGGGCCTGAGCGAGCAGGGGCGCCGGAGGGACGACCGCGGCGGTGCGGCCGCCGTGCTCCTCTTGAACGCGGAAGTCGCCCGCGCGCGGCGTCTTGAGGACCGCGTGCGAGAACTCCCCGCCGAGAAAGATGAAGGACCACTCACCCTCCGCGGCGATTTCCGCGAGATAGGGCTGGATCATCGCGCCGGCGTGGGTCAAGACTTCCGCGAGCGCGGCCTGTCCGGCGGGATCACCGCGCTTGACGCGGTAAGTCCGGTAAGCGCCCGCCGACACGACGGGCTTGACCACCGCGTCGGTCCACCCCTTGCCCGCCAGAATCTCCTCGAGATTCGCCTTAACCCCGCGTTCGAGCCACACCGTCGGCGCCACACTGACGCCCGCGACCTCGAGCCCGCGCAGGTAAGACTTCTCGGAATTGACGCGCACGACCTCGGGCGGATTCCACAAAACGACGCCCGCGGACTCGAGCCGCGACACCCAGGCGCCGAAGGCCGCGGGGTTGAGGTAGTAGTCCCAGGTGGACCGGATGAGGACCAAATCGTACTTTGACCAGTCCGCGGAGGGGTTATCCCAGACCTCCGGTTCGGCGTTGATCGCGAGCTTGGCGAGCTCTCCGATCAAGGGCCGATCGTCGTCGGTGAGCTCTCTTAAAGAGGAGCAGGTCACGAGCGCTACGCGTGGAAAAGTCACGACAACGATTTTATAATAGGAAATGACGCCGTAACACGAATTAATTACATTTGACCCGTGCGATTCTTTGCGCATGACGGCATGACCACGCACGGACCTGCGGGGATCGAGGACCTCTTGAAGCTTCCGGGCTTCGATGGGGACACCCTCGTCTGCCCGGTGGGTTCGTCCGACAGCGCGGATTGGAAGCCCGCGCTGGCGTACCCGCCGTTTAAAAAGGCTTTGCTCGAGGCCCCCGCGCCGGTCGCCGCGCCTGCAACGCCAAAACCCGTCGCCTTGCCCCCGATGCCGGCCCTGGCGCCGCTTTCCGCCGCGCCGCTTCCGGCGATGCCCGTGCCCGCTCCGTTCCCGCTTCCTTTGCCCGCCGCCGCTCCGGTCGCGGCTCCGGCTCCCGTTCTTCCGCCCCCGCCCGCGCCGGCCCCTTCGCCGGCTCCCAAAACGGTTGAGTGCCCGCGGTGCAAGCACGCCAATTTACAGGAAGCCGTTTTCTGCAACGCCTGCGGCGCGCGCATGGACGGCACCGTCGTCACGCCCCCGCCCGCGCCGGTGCCGGCCGCGCTACCCGCGTTCGGGTCCGAGACCTCCTTCCCTGCCTCCGATTTTCCCGCGACGCCGACCTCGTCTTTCAGCGACGCGCCGCCCGAGCCCGACGCCTTCGCGGCTCTCGATCCGATGCTGTCGTATCCGGTCGAACCCGCGAAGCCCCCGGTGGAGGCCCCGCGCCGCCCGCTGCAGCCGGGGAAGATGGGACAACTTGCCGCGTTCGATGAACCGGCTTCGCCTTCGACCGCCCCCGCACTCGCTCCCGAGCCGGTCGCGGTCGCGGAGACTCCCGCGTGGAAGCGTCCGATCGTGCTGGCCGCTTTCGCCAGCGCCGCCGTGATCGCCGCCGGAGCCGCTTATGTCATGCTGGGCCGCGGCGCAGCACCCCTGCCCGTCGCTGAGCTGAACCCCGCCGCCTCCTCCATGCCGATGCCCGCCGCCGACGCGACGCCGGCTCCGCCCGCGCCCGTTGTTTTCAACGCGCCGCCCGCTCCCGCTCCGCCGCCGATTCCGAATCCGAAGATGCGCGGACCCAAGAAGAAGCTCCGCGCGCCCAAACTCGACGCGCCGGCCGTTCCCAAGCATTTAATGCCCGTGCCTGAAATCGGAGCCGTTAAAGCCAAACCCAAGCGCGCACGCAAGCCCCGCCCCGCTCGCGCCCCCAAGCCCGAGCCCGCCGTCGTCCAGGAGCCCTCCGGCGACGACACGATGATCGAGAGCACCGTCGCCGAGAAGCCCGCTCCGAAGAAAGGCAAGGCCAAGGCGAAGAAAGCCGTCGCGGGCCAGGATCCCTTGCTTG
>JAYTIP010000088.1:0-7674 GCA_043731745.1 Elusimicrobiota bacterium
ACCGAATTGTCAAAGAACAAAAAATGTTTCCTGGCCTCACGTTTCGTCCCGTGAAGCCGGGGGCAATTTTATCTTGCCACTTGGCGGCGCTTTCGAGGCGCTACCGGAGTGATGAAATATTAGCACAACTCCGGAATCATGTCAACAACTCTTTTTGGAAAAAAATATTCGCGTTCGCTGCGAAACAATTTCTCGACGAGGATTCGCGGATTTCCGAAATTTTATTTTTGCGACATCGCCGCGATCGCCGCGGAGTTCGCCGCAAAAAAATTTCAATTTTCGCGCCGGCGCAAATTTTTTGGGTGTCCGATGCGCGGAGGTTTTCTCGCAAAAACCGTGCGACCAAGGAACGCAGAAAAAATAGACCGAATTTTGACTACCCGACACTCAATGATAAAAGATGAAACTCGATGTGGACAGAAAACCAGTCGGGGCTACTTTCGCAGCGTAATGTCGGGTCGGGGCGACAATTTGAGGGTGGAGAGGTCGTGGGCGGGCAAAATAACGAGTCTCGGAGCCACCTCGGAGACCAGACGCATGGCTCGCGCGTTCCACATGAAGCTCGAGAGATCCACCACGAACTTCTTGTCCGGCAGGGCCGAATCGAAGATGTTGTCGTAGACGAAAGCCCCGGGGCCGGCCAAGAGCAGGGGCCCGTTGTCGAGGTTGACCCAGGCGCCCATTCCGCCGGCCACGCCCCCATCCAGGTCGATCAGGATGACCGTGCCGTCGTTAAAGAGGTCGATACCGTGGTCGAAGGTCCCATAGGGCTTCTTATCTGAAAAGTCCTGTATTTTTAATCTTTCTTCGGGGATGAATGCCCTGGGGTCGGGCATATTGCTTTCCAGGGCGCGACGCTTAGGATTGACCCAGGCTTGCGAGGAGATGATAATGGTCGCGTTTGGAAACCCGCCCGCGCCTCCGGCCCATTCCGGGGCCAGATCGGGCAGAATGACCGTTTTGACGTCTTCCGGCTGGACGCCCCGCGCTCCCAGCTGAGAAATCAGGTCTTTGCCGGCAGCGACCTTGAAGGGCGACAAGGCCGAGCCTTTTAGACGCTTGCCGTTCATGTCGGCGGGCAAGCCGGCGCCATACAGCACGGCGCCTTCCTTAGGATGGCGAATCAGGACGGCCAGCAACGGCGGCTTAAGGCGGGCTTCCGGGCTCTTAAGCTCGGAGACGAGGTTGCCGCGCACCTGGCCTTCGCCGACGACGAGGATCTCGACGGTCAAGCCGTCAACCTTGCGGTGCGCGATCAGGCCCGCGCCGAAAGTCGCGGAGGCTTCGCGCGACGCGCGAAGAAGCGGCCGCGGGGCGGGCGGCGGCGGAACGCCGTTGGGCTCGAGGCCGATTTCCGCGCACCCCACGCAGCCCGCAAGACACGCGAGCGCGAGCACGGAAAAAATCTTCAATGCGTTTCCCGGATCGTGAGGTTCATGAGCACCTCTCCGTCCGTCGATCGCGCGACGGCCTCGACGTTCGCCAAGTGCTCGATGATCTCGTCGATCACCTCGGCGGCGACGGGAATCTGGGCGAAAGCGACGGGATTGTCCATGCGCTCCTTCGTCAGGCGCCCGAGCTTTTCGCGCACCTCGTCGAGCTGGATGGGCGCGCCGGCGGGGCGGACCACCGGGTCGAGGCCCTGGCCGAGCTTTTTGAGCGCGGCGAGCAGCCCCTTGGATTTCTTGAGCGGCACCGTCAGCGACAGCTGCTGCTCCGTCGAGGAGCCGGCGAAATTGCCGAGCGGCTGGGTGAGCTTGCCGCCGTTCTTCTCGACGGCGGCGACGATCTTGGACAAAGCGGCGTCGAGCTTCTTGACGGAGAGATCTCCGCTCCAGGTCTCGCGGTACGGCGCCATCGAATAGTTCTTGATCCAGTACGGCTTGGGCCGCGGGGCGGGCGCGGACGCGGCGGCGGCGGGAAGCGCTGCGGCGAGCAGGAGTGCCGTGATCATTTTTCGACCGGCCCGCCGGCCTCGACCCACGAGCGCCAGCCTCCGTCCATCGAGATCACGTTCGTGTAACCCATCTTCTGCAGATTGTCGGCGGAGAGGGCGGAGCGGAAACCGCCGCCGCAGTACAAGATGATCTCCGCGTTTTTGTCGGTCAAGGTCGCCTCGGCGTCGCGCTCGATGATGCCCTTGCCCAGGTGGATCGCGCCGGCGATCCGGCCCTTGGCCCACTCGTTGTCCTCACGCGTGTCGACGAGAATTAATTTCTCGCCCTTCTTCACGCGGGCGAGCACGGCGGGCACATCGGTCTCTTTGACGCGGGATTTGGCGTCGTCGACGATCTTGAGAAACGCGGGGGAGTGGCTCATGGCCACTTTTTACTAAATCAGGGCTCGTAGCGCGAGTGCGGCCGTTCGCGCCCTGACAGAATTAGGGCTCGTACCGGGAATCGGCGCTGTCGATTTTATTAGCCGACTGCATGATGTGGTCGCGCGTCGCGTCGTCCCAGCCCTTGAGACCGGACTTTTCCGTGAGCGTCACCGACAGTCGCCCGAGGTGGGCGCGGGCGAGCGCCGAAACCTCTGGCACTTCATCTTCGGCGGAGCGATAGGCGAGAAGAATGAGCAGGTTGAGGTGCGCCTCCTGAAGACGACGGCGCGCGGGCGAGATGACGAGCGGCTTGCTGCGGCCGTTGCGGCGCGGGCTCGGCTCGATCACCTCGCGCCAGATCATCTTGGTCAAGGTGTCGATGAGCTCGCGCGGCGTGAGCGGTGAGTCGCCCTCGGGCGCCATCTTCACGCTCTCGGAGAGCAACGCCATGAGCTCGGGGTCGAGAAGGTTGGCGAGCGCGTCCTGGCGTAGCCACAGAGTCAGCTCGTCGTAAGGCAGCCATCCGAGGCCGGGCCAGGGATTGTCCACCGTTCCCTCGCGGCCCGGATCGAGACGACGGCGCAGGTCGGCGCTGGCGTCGAAGGGCGCGTCCGAGAACACCGCGTCGGCGATCAAAGCAAGCGCGGCACGGCGGCGGGCGCCGGACACGGGCGTGAACGGTGCCGACTTGCCCGAGTTACGACGATAGCCGAGGCCGCCCACGACGCCGGCGGACAAGCGCGCCGCGTCGAGATAGCCGCGCCAGCCTTGCACGAACGCGCGGTAGTTGGCCGACCCGCTGCCCTCGTCTTTGTTCTTCTCGAGCGACTTCCAGAGCTCGCGCACGGTTGCGAATCGGCCCTGCGCCCAGGCGAGAGGATCGCTGCCCAGATACCACGGTCGCGAGTCCGGGTCGAGGCCGACGAGATCCTCATCGGTCGCGTAGGCGTGGCCGCTCTCGCCCGCGCGCGCCGCGATCTTCGCGAGCTCCGCACTTTCCGTCTCCGGCGCAAGGGGCTTGTAGGCGTATTCGATCGCCCAGAAATCATAGGGTCCGAGCTTCGTGTTCCAGAAAGAGCCCTGCTTGGCGCCGGGCGGCGCCACGTTGGCGGGCAGATAGTCCATCACCGAGGAGGCGAGCGGCGCGTCGCCCGACAATTCTTCCGCCGACTTCCAGGTCTTGGCCAAAAAATTGTGGCGCAGGCCGAGCGTGTGGCCGACTTCGTGCAAGGTCAGGTCGGTGATGTAATCGGAAACGAAGCGCTCCTTCTGCTCCTCGGTCATGCCGCCGCGCGCCTCGAGGACGGCGAGGGTCATCTGCGCCTGCTTGGCGAGCGCGGCCGCGTGACCGCACTTCGCGTCGTGCTTGTGCTTCGGAGCCTTCGCGCCCGGCTTCTCATCGCCCGTCTCGTTGAGATCGGTGAACTGAACGCCGAGGGCCGCGCGCGGGTGCAGCGCCGAGATGCCGAGCGTGGCCTGATAAATCTCGCCGGTGACGGGGTCGGTACGCGACTGGCCGATCGCGTAGTTGGCATCCTTGTCGACGAACCAGCGGATCACGGTGTTACGCGCGTCGGCGGCGTC
Source organism: Elusimicrobiota bacterium (assembly GCA_043731745.1). Lineage (GTDB taxonomy): Bacteria > Elusimicrobiota > Elusimicrobia > UBA1565 > UBA9628 > GWA2-66-18. The sequence goes on from JAYTIP010000088.1 coordinate 3,905, forward strand.
GAAGCCCTCGGGCGCGTCCTTGACCTCGACGGCGCCGAGCAGGCCGACGCGGGCGAAGGCTTCGTTCCAGGCGAGCACGCCTTGACGGACCGCCGCGCGGTAGCGCTCGGGCACGCTCGCGTCGAGCCAGAACACGACGGGCTTCTTGACCGGCGACGCCGCCTGCGTGGGGTCCGACTTCTCCAGGCGCCAGCGGTTGACGAGCTCGCGCGTCGGCTTGGCCGACTGATCGTCGGTCCAGTCCTCGTAGATCGTGGTGAAGTGGCCCAGGCGCCGGTCGGCGGCGCGCGGCCGGTAGCCGGACTCGGGTAGAGACGCGAAGCTCAGGCGCACGGACAAGGTCACGCGGCGCGCGTCGGGCAGGCGCGTGGCGATCTCTCCCCCCTCCGGCGCGGACACGCGCTCGTACACCTGGCGCGCGCCGATCTCGACGTTTTCCGCGTACGCGTCCGCGCGTGTCAGACCGCTCAGCTCGTCATCGAGGCGGTAGGGCGCGTCGAAGGCCTGCTCGACCTCGTCGCGCAGCTGGAAAAAATCCTGCAGGGCCAAAGTCTTCAGATCGACGGCGACGGCACCCGTCACCGGATCCTCGGAAATGATCTTCGCCTTGCCGATGGTGGCGTCGGCGGAGACGTCGGCGAGGGCGCCGGAGAGAGACGAGCCCTGGGGCGCGCGGCGAGAGAGGTCGCGCGCGACGAGCTCGACGAAGTCGCCGGAGCGGCGGAAGTAGACGGCGCGCTCGTAGGAGTCGGTCTTGGCGGCGTGCATGTCTTTTTCGCCGAGGCCGCGCTCGAAGGCCGCGGTCATGAGCATGAGGCGGCCGAATTTAACGGGCTCGATCCAGAGGCGGCGGGCGTCGTTTTTGCCGTCGACATGTAGGAGCGTGGGCGCGCGGGCGAGCTGGCGCTTGAGGGCGCCGAAGGAGGCGGTGGAGACGGCGAGGGCGATGCCGAGAGCGGCGGTGGCACCGACGGCGGTCAGGAGGGACCAGCCGGCGACGGCGGCGACGGCGACGCCGACGGCGGCGCCGGCGACGAGAACGGCGGAGGTGGCGGCGGCGGGGTTTTGGCGCTTCCAGACGGAGGGGAAGGCGGCCCACGCGGCGGGGGCGCCGACCCAGAGGGCGGAGGCGGCGAGCCAGGAGGTGGGGTCCATGTGGAAGTGGGCGGGGATTCCCGGGACGAGCGCGGCTAAAGGAGCGAGGATGCCGGCGAGGCGCCACCAGGCGAGGGCGCTCGTGGCGGCGCGTTTGCTCAGGGAAGGAGTTTTGACGCTCGCGGCGGGAATGGCTAGGTCGGAGCGGGCGGCGGGCTTGAGGGCCGAGGGGCGCGCGGTGGGGACGGCGGCGGCGGAGGTTTCGTCGGGAGTCGAGGGCGCGGAGAATGAGTTATCGAAGAACTGGTTGAGTGAACGAGCGGAGTTCTCGAGGTTCGCGGCCTTCACGGGGAAAGCGTTGAGGGCCGCGTTTTTGAACGGATGGACGGATTTAATGGCAATGGGAACTTGAACGGCGGTTAACGGATTAACGGCAACGGATTGGGCGACCGGTGAAAGCACGGCGGCGGAAACGAGCGCCGGCAAAGTTAAATTTGGAGTTAACGATAACGACGGGGTTAACGACAAAGAATTTTGGATTAACGACGGGGAACTCGTTAACGAAGGGGTGGGGGCCGCGATGATCGGCAACGAATTACCGATGGTGATTTGACCTCGCACCACTTGGGCAAAAGCCGGTCCGGGCGTCACGAGGCAGGCAGTAAGCGCCAACGCGAGCGTGCGTTTCACAACGGCACTATAGCAACCACTTACGAAACCGCGTATAGGACCAAGGGCCCGACGGAGGGAACGGAAAGGGCCTAGGTTTTACGGCCCTGACGGCCCGACGAGCCTTGGAGCTTAACCTTCGGTTTTAACGGCTATTCGCAGATGTGACACACACCTAGACCATCAACGGATGTGGGTTTGTCACGATCGGAATTCACCATGCACAGGAAACCGAACGGTTCGGTCGCGTCGGCGGGGCATCGAAATTGGTGGGGATCGCTCGGCGACACATAAACGACGTCCCCGATCCCCACCGTCCATATATAACAGCCGGCTTGGGCTTCACCCTTGCCGCGCATGGGAATGACGACGTGCTCGTGCTCGTGTTTTTCCAATGTGGAGAAACCGCCCGGAGCAATTTCGAAATACCGGACGTGGAATCGCGAGCTTTCGCCGCGCTTGCCGACGAGTTCTCGTCGGGAAATTCCTTTATATTCCGCGGTGTCGGTCTTGTAGGGTTCGAGAGGGACGTCTTTCCATTCGAACTTGCCGGGCTCGCGGCGAATCACTTTACTGTGATTGCCGTCGATCGACGGCGGCGGTGGGGCTTTTACTCCCCCGCGCGTCTTGTCCGCGTCAGCCGACATGGGGCGGCGGCGTCTTGCCGCGGCGCGACACGCGCAGGCGGACCTGGGCGCGACGGATGGCGGCTTCCATCTGCATGAGCTGCATCGGGTCGAGGCCGGGCTTGAGGACGGCCTTGGCCCTCTCGAGGGATTGCTTGGCCCGCTCCGCGTCGATCTGGCCCGCGTCCTCGGCCGTCTCCGCGAACAAGGACACGGTGTCTTCTTTGATCTCGGCGAAACCGCCCGATATCGCGAAGTTCTTGACCTCGCCGCCGCTCGTCACCCGCACCTCGCCCGCCGCGAGCTGGACGAGGAAGGACTGGTGTCCGGGCAGCACGCCCATTTCTCCCTTAGTCGAGGGAAGGACGACGAAGTCCGCCGGAGCGGACCACGCCACCTTTTCGGGCGTCACGAGTTCGAGCGTCAGAGGATTGCGGGCCATGAAAGCTCCTTGGTTTACTTCGACGCCTCGGCGTTGGCGACGGCTTCTTCGATGCCGCCGCACATGTAGAACGCCTGCTCGGGCAGGGCGTCGTACTTGCCTTCGATGAGTCCCTTGAAGCTCGCGATGGTGTCCTTGAGCTTGACGTATTTACCGGGGCGGCCGGTGAACTGCTGGGCCACGAAGAAAGGCTGGGACAGGAACTTCTGAATCTTGCGGGCGCGGGACACGACCAGCTTGTCGTCCTCGGACAGCTCGTCGATGCCGAGGATGGCGATGATGTCCTGAAGCTCGCGGTAGCGCTGCAGAACCTTCTGCACGCCGCGGGCCACGTTGTAGTGCTCCTCACCGACGACGTTCGGGTCCAAGATGCGCGAGGTGGACTCGAGCGGATCGACCGACGGGAAGATGCCGAGCTCGGCGATCTGGCGCGACAAGACGGTCGTCGCGTCCAAGTGGGTGAAGGTGTTCGCCACACCGGGGTCGGTCAGGTCGTCGGCGGGGACGTAGACGGCCTGAATCGAGGTGATCGAGCCCTTGTTCGTGGAGGTGATGCGCTCCTGAAGGGCGCCGATCTCGGTGGTCAAGGTCGGCTGGTAACCGACGGCCGACGGCATGCGGCCGAGCAACGCCGAGACTTCGGCGCCGGCGAGCACGTAGCGGAACACGTTGTCGATGAAGAGCAGGACGTCCTGGCCTTCGGAGTCGCGGAAGTACTCCGCCTGCGTCAGCGCGGTGAGGCCGACGCGCGCGCGGGCCCCGGGCGGCTCGTTCATCTGGCCGAACACCAGCACGGTCTTCGACAGGACGGGCGAGCCGTCGGACAACTTCGACTCCTCCATCTCGCGGTACAGGTCGTTGCCTTCGCGCGAACGCTCGCCGACGCCGCCGAACACGGAGACGCCGCCGTGCTCCTTGGCGACGTTGTTGATCAGCTC